>CALFYU010000493.1 GCA_937952455.1 uncultured Planctomycetaceae bacterium | reverse complement strand
CTCCCCTCAGGAGGCATGAGACCTGAGGCCACAGGCTTGAGAAAAAGGGTCGAAGGCCTTAGTCCATAGGCTTTAGGTTTGGCAGGCGCTTGCCATCCGGCCCCCAAGCACCACCTTCTGGCCACTGGCCACTAACCACCGGCCACTCAATTCCCATCTCAATACCCCCGCGCCCCGCCCAGTTGCTGTTGACGAAATTCGCCGGTTTTAGACAATCGCACACCGCTCTCCTTGCGCCCGGATTCTGCAACGCGAGCTGTCGGACATCTCTCAAATCACTCGTGGCATTCCCCTTCCCAATTCAGCCACTGATTGCCCTGCATTTCCCAGAAAAAACAATAGGTGCACCGGCGTGAACGCACAACTCCTTTGCTTGCTGACCCTGATCTCCGCCGATCCTGAAGCTGGCGGACCGATCCACGTGACGGCCCCCACACCTGTCTTCGCCGCGGAAGTCCGCGGCCAAAGCCCTGCGACAATCGGCCAACCGACCGCCTTTCCCGTCGGGCAATCCTTCCCGGCCGCCGGCGGCCCCTACACGGCGCCCCTCGCGCCCCCCACGTTCTCACAGCCGGTTCAGGTCGCTCAGGTCTACGGTGACCAGCCGGTTTACACCGATGGCGCGCCCCCGGCCTACACCGGCGGCGATCCGTTCCTCCCGCCCCAGCCCGGTTTCGTCGCCCCCACCGATCCCTATGCCGGATCATTCAACCCTTATCCCGGATCCAACGGCTTCTACGGCACCGCCGGTCCCGAACCGATCCGCTTTGGCTGGAGCTCAAAATGGGACATCGGTTACTTACCCCCCGCAAGCGTCGACGGCGGCTTCGGCAAGTTCAGCGTCTTCGAATTTGACGGGCAAATGCGGCGGACCTGGCGCTGGTTTCAGGATTCCGCCTTCTCCTGGAGCCCCGAATTCAACTATCGCAATTGGGGTGGCCCCGCCGGACTGGCATTGGGTCCTAACGCCTATCGCTTGGCCAGTGATTTCCAGTTGTCGACTTCCGTCAGCAGCCCCTACTCCTTCGAGTTCGGCTTCACACCCCAAGTCGCCAGCGACTTCGAAAAAACTTCCTCAGAGGCTTGGATGTGGGACGGCCGCGGCGCGCTGTTCATCCGCACCGGCCCCCAATGGACCTGGGCGATCGGCGCCCAATACTGGGACCGGGTCGACAACCTGATTGTCCCCTATGCCGGTTTCGTCTGGCGTCCCGATGACCGTTGGGAATTCACAATGGTCTGGCCCCGCCCCCGTGTCGACTACTTCATCGGCAACACGGTCTTCGGTCCCACCTGGTTCTACGGTCGCGGCGAATACCACGTCGAAGCCTACGAAGTCACCCTCCAGGATTCCGGTCTCACAGACCGCATGCAGATCGAGGACTTTCGCATCCTCATGGGATTTCGTAACTTCGGCTGTTGTGCCTCCGGCTTCATCGAAGCCGGTTGGGTCTTCAACCGAGAATTCAGTTTCTCAAACATCGCCCCCGACCTAGACATCAACACCGGCTTCATCGCCCGCATGGGCCTGCGGTTTTAGGGAAGAGTGGCGAGTGGCCGGTAGTCAGTGGCCAGACGTTACCCGCGGGCCAGACGGGGCGTGCAGTGAGACAGTAGCATGGGGTTGAATTGATTCCTCTTGGAAAATCGACCAGCCCTTTTTCGCTCGGTCATACCCGTGGCCCTCATCGCGGTCATCGGCTGCGCCGGATTGGGCAAATCGCCGATTCGGTACTTCGGCGATACGACTGAGGTTGCAGACCTCGAAACGCCATCCGGATTCCGAATCTCGCCCAACGAAGCATGTGACATCATTCGTGCACGAGACGGCGTCAAAATATTTACCGACTATTATTTCGCCGACGAAAATAATTACTATGTCCTCAACGGCTTCCGCCTTGATAAATCTCGCTGGAATGCCAAAAAATACGGCACCATGATCAACGGCCAAACCGGCGAAATCTACAATCGAACGACTGAATCGTGGGAACCCGATCCGCGAAAGAACGCCGCCACGCAACTCGCCACCGGCCACTAACCACCGGCCACTAAAATACTGCCTACTGCCCTCTGCCTACCGCCTACTGTCTCTGGCCACTCCTTTCCGCCTACCGCCTACTGAGAGACCCCCGCCATGTCCGCCCCCGTCGCCGTCGTCCTCGCCGCCGGCAAAAGCACACGCATGAAATCCGCCGGCCCCAAGGTGCTGCACGAACTGTGCGGGCGGCCGATGATTGAATATGTGCTCGATCGCGCCCGCGCCGCCGGTGTCCAGCGACTGGTCGTTGTCGTGGGGCACGAAGCTGAGCAAGTCAAAGCGGCCCTCTCGGTGCATGACGACGTCGAGTTCGCCCTGCAGGCCCAGCAAAACGGCACCGGGCATGCCGTGATGGTCTGCGAAGAGAACCTCCGCGATCACGACGGCCCCACCATGATCCTCACCGGCGACGCCCCGCTCATGCAGAGCAGTTCCTTCTCTGCCCTGCTCAAGGACTTCCACGACGAAAAAGCCTCCAGCGTGATCGGCACTGCTATCACCGAAAACAACTTCGGTCTCGGCCGCATCGTCCGCAATGCCACCGGCGAATTTCAATGCATCGTCGAAGAGAAAGACGCCGACGAAGCCCAGAAAGCGATCACCGAAATCAACGTCGGTTGTTACGTCTTCGACAACCAGCGCCTGTTCGCCGCGCTCAAACACGTCAACACCGACAACAAGCAGGGCGAACTCTACCTGACCGACGCCCCCGCCATCATGCTCGCCGACGGCCAACGCGTGATCGCCGCCTGCCGGCTCACCATCGAAGAGGCCCTGGGCGTCAACAGCCGCGACCAATTGGCCCAAGTCCACCGCAGCATCCAGGACGCGGCGATGCAAGCCTGGATGCTCGACGGCACAACCATCGTCGATCCGCTGCAAACCTATATCGACCCCCGCGCCAAGCTCGGCCGCGATACGACGATCTACCCCTTTACCACCATCTGCGGCCCGGTCACCATCGGCGACAACTGCCAAATCGGCCCCCACGCCGCCATCGTCGGCCCGGCGGAAATTCCAAACGGCACGACCGTCGCACCGTTCGAGCGCATCGGGTGAATAGCGAACATCCCGCGCAACCCCCCGGCCAAGCCGGGGGCTGAGAGTATCCTGGCCACGGACCACCGGCCACACGTTTCTGCCTACTGCCCTCTGCCTACCGCCTACTGGCGAAGCCTTGACACCCTCCGCCGCGCGCGATTCAATGGCGCCTGCCGGTCCTCTCTCCGTCAGCCAAGCCCCCAACGCATAGCGCAGCCAACACGTCATGCACGATATCCTCACGCTGATCAGCGGTCGAGCGCATCCCGAATTGGCTCGCGAAGTCGCCGATTATCTCGGCATTACGCTCGGAAAGATCGACCTGTGGAACTTTCCCGACGGCGAGATCGGCTGCAAGTTGGAACAGAACATCCGCGGCCGCGACGTGTTCCTATTTCAGCCCACCGGCCCGCCGGTCAATGACAACTTGATGGAACTGTTGATCATGATCGACGCTTGCAAGCGAGCCAGCGCCGAACGGATCACCACCGTCATCCCCTACTTCGGCTACGCGCGGCAGGATCGCAAAGACGCCGGACGCGTCCCCATCACGGCCAAGCTGGCGGCCAACATGATCGTCACCGCCGGAGCCGACCGCGTGCTCACGATGGACCTGCACGCCGCACAGATCCAGGGCTTCTTCGACATCCCCGTCGACCACCTCTACGCCGCCCCGATTCTCGATCAATACTTCCGCTCGCTGAATCTGCCCGCCGACAATTTGGCGATCGTCAGTCCCGATGAAGGGAGCATCAAACGCGCCTTGCACCACCAGCGGCATCTGGGGGGCAGCCTCAACATCGTCGATAAGCGCCGCAAAAGCGCCACCAGCACCCAGCAGGCCAACTTGATCGGCGAGCCGCTCAAAGGCAAAGTCGCCCTGCTGTTTGACGACATGATTTCCACGGCCGGATCGATTTGCGGTGCTGCGGACGTCGTCCACAAGCACGGTGCCGGTGAAATCTACATCAGCGCCGCCCACGCTGTATTCTGCGGCTCCGCCATCTCACGGCTCCGCGAAGCGCCGGTCAAACAGGTCGTCGTCACCAACAGCCTGCCGATCGCCGATGCCGAAGACCTCCCCAATCTGCACAGCGTCTCCGTCGCCCCCCTGCTCGGCGAAGCCATCAAACGCATCCACCGCGCCGAATCGGTCAGCTATCTGTT
>CALFYU010000492.1 GCA_937952455.1 uncultured Planctomycetaceae bacterium | reverse complement strand
ACAGTTCCGCACAGATGCAATGGTCCCGCTAGTGGCCAAAACGAGCTGAGGTACTAATTGAGCACGACCCACCTACTACGCCGAAATCCCCAACCGGCCGCGAATCTCGCGCTGAACTTCCTCGCGCGTCCCCGTGCCGTCGATATCGAGCACGAGTTCCTTACGGCGGAACAAATCGAGCACAGGCATGGTCTTTTGATGGTAGTCCTTGAGCCGCTCCGCCAAGGCCTCGGGCGTGTCATCGGGACGGGAGACGAGTTGGCCGCCGCAGACGTCGCACACGTTTTCGGTCTCGGGTCGATGTGAAATCAGGTTGTAGTCCAAACCGCATTCACTGCACAGCCGCCGCGACAAGACGCGTTCGCTAACGACGGCATCGGGTACCTGAATGTGAATCACGGCGTCGATGTCGTAGCTTTCCAGGAAAAAACCCGCCTGCGACACACTCCGCGGAAAGCCGTCCAGAATGAAACCGTAATTCCAATCATGTTCTTCCAGCCGGCGGCGAACAATGTTTTCCACAATATCATCGCCGACCAGGTTTCCGGAAGCGACGATCCGTTTGACCTGCGCCCCCAACTTGGTGTGGCTTTTGACGTGCCAACGGAAGATATCTCCCACGCTGATGTGCACCAGATCGAGCGCTTCGACCAGCATCCCAGCCTGCGTGCCCTTACCGCATCCCTGGACGCCCATGATCACGTACTTGTGCATGACTCACTCGATCTCGTTGTGTCGTGATTCCCGAGAGAAACGTTCACGCTCATTGTAGCGTGGCCGTCAACCGGCGCCGACGTTTTCCCGAGACGAGACCAGATGTCGCTTCCACGCAGGTACCGCTCACCAGATTTCTTCGACGAATGTCTGATCATCGATCGGCGGACGCATATAAGAAGTCGCATCGGGTCGCGGCGGCAATTCCGGGGGCGTGGGCGTCAAATCCTTGTAGGGAATCATGCTCAACAGATGGCTGATGCAGTTCAGCCGGGCGCACTTTTTGACGTCCGCCTTCACTACGTACCAGGGCGCTTGCTTGATGTCGGTGTGGGCAAACATCGTATCTTTCGCCTTGGAATACTCGATCCATCGCGAACGAGACTCCACATCCATCGGGCTGAGTTTCCAACTGCGGGTGGGATCATTCATCCGCTTTTGGAACCGGCGTTCCTGCTCCTCGTCGCTGACGGAAAACCAATATTTGATCAGGATGATCCCCGATCGCACCAACATCCGCTCGAATTCTGGACAGGAGCGGAGAAACTCCTGGTACTGGGCGTCGCTGCAAAACCCCATCACCCGTTCGACGCCCGCGCGGTTGTACCAACTGCGGTCGAACAACACGATCTCGCCGGCCGCGGGTAAGTGCGTCACGTAGCGTTGAAAATACCAACTCGTCTTTTCCCGTTCGGTCGGCCGGCCCAGGGCCACGACACGGCAGATCCGCGGGTTGAGGCTTTCAGTGATCCGTTTGATCACCCCCCCTTTGCCAGCGGCATCGCGGCCTTCGAAGATCACCACGACCTTTAAGCCTTCGTGTTTGACCCACTCCTGCAGTTTCACCAATTCGATTTGCAGCCGGGCCAGTTCCCTCTCGTACGTCTTGTTATCAACCTTGTGTTTCTCCGCCTTGACGTCTCCGGCGCCGTTCGCCGAAGGTTTGGATGCTCGACGTTCCTTGTCCCCTTTTTTCCCACGTTTTTCTTTCGTCGTCATGCGGTCACCGTTTGCGGTAATTGAGGAGCGGAGATGGGTGCTCGGTCGACTCGCACCGCGAAGCGAGCAATTGCGGTACCAATCAGGGAATTTCCTGCACGGCGAATCCCTACCGGGGAAAACCGCCCGAATCGGGTCGTGGCTTTCCAATCCAGGCAGCGACTCTTGCGACCAGTCCGGGCAGTATCTCTGCGATCTTTGAAATGGTCAGCCCCGCTTGTCAAGCGCGAAATTCAGGGCGCAACGACAACGTCGCGCTCCCTGCGGTGCTGGAATGCCGCCGGCTTTGCCATTTTTCCCCTCACCATGTGCCTCCAAAATTGGATCTTCGAGGACGATATTACATTCCCGTCGGCGCGATCACCGGCGGCAACGTCTGGCCGTTGGGGACGAACATCAGCGAGATGGAATTGACGCAATGCCGCGTATTCTTGGGGGTCATCCGTTCTCCTAGGAAGACGTGTCCCAAATGGCCGCCGCAGTTGCGGCAGACAATTTCGGTCCGGTGACCGTCCGCGTCCAGGTTTCGCGCCACGGCATCCGGAATTTCGTCGTCGAAGCTGGGCCAGCCGCAATGGCTGTCGAATTTGTCGGCCGACTCATACAGCGGCGCGTTGCAGCGGCGGCAAATATAGGTGCCGGCCGCTTTGCGGTCGGTATGCTCACCGCTAAAGGGCCGTTCGGTCCCCTTTCCCACAATCACCCGCGCTTCCTCGGGGGTCAGCGGATTAAATTCGTTCGTTGGTGATTGAGAACTCATGGTCGCTCTCCTGGGCATCCTGAGGCATTTGCGATGACAGTCAATGAATTCTAGGAAACAGACCTGAGAAGTCAAAAACCGAGTGAAAGCTGCTGAAACTCGCCACCCGCAGCCCCCCTGTTGAGCGACAACCTCCAATTCGCCGGACCCGCTACACTTGCCGACGCATGTGTGCGAGAATAGGGCGGCAACCTAATTCGCCTCCTCACCGGGAAGTCAAATTTGCCGAGAAGCGACGCGCGACGATCGGTTTCTTCATACGAGTCGTACTACTACCACTTCGCAATTTGGCATTCTGCGCGAGTTTTTTTCGGGGAGTTTTATCGTAGTTCGAGTGCGCGGGTTCTTTTGTAAAAATGAGCGTGATTGTTCCAATGGAATCTTTCGCGTCGACTATCATTGGAGTACGTTTCTCGGCAGGGACGGCCGTGCACGACGGCAAGCCGTCAGTTTGGGACTTGCGGATTCACGCCTGAAAAATCTGTGTTTTTTCTGCGTTTCATCTGTTGCTAAATAATAATCTTCATTCTGGTTTCGGCTCTCCTATGCCGGGAGTCAACGGCCGAATTGCGGTCTCTGAGGACGAAAATGCTTTTTGAAAAAGTGAACGACAGTTCGTTGCATCAAGAAATTGCCGAACTGGGTGAGATGTTGGAACGAACCATTGAGGAAATTGCCGGGCCGGAGCTATTGGAGCAAATCGCGACCATCGTCCGCATCTCGCACCGGCGCCGCCAGCAGCAGCCCGGCGCCAATGAAGAACTCAATGCCCTGCTCTCGTCATTGACGGAGCCGCAACTGCGGGTCGTGATCCGCGCCTTCAGCATTTTTTTGGACCTGGTCAATATCGCCGAGGACCGTCAGCGGGTCCGCGTACTCCGTCAGCGTGCGCGAAGTGCGCAGGACGGCCCCCGCGCGGAATCGATCGAAAGTGCGCTGCAGCGTCTCAAAGACGATGGCCGCACAACCGAACGAATGCAGAAGTTGTTGGATCAACTGGAAATCGAACTCGTCTTCACCGCCCACCCCACCGACGCCAAGCGGCGATCCATTCGCCGCAAGCTGCGGCGAATTCGCGAGTTCTTGGACGTGAACACGGCCGACCTGTTGCCGGCGGAATTGGCCCGCAATCGTCGCGGCATTCGCTCCGAAGTCGCCAAGTTGTGGCAAACGGACTTCATCCGCCCTTGGCGTCCCACCGTGTTACAGGAAGTCCAGCGGGGGCTCTCGATCCAGCCGGTCTTGTGGGAGGTCGTCCCGCAGATTCTTGATGAAATCCGTTCAGGCTTGGAAAAGGTCTACCCCGGCCAAACCTTCCGTGAGCACCCCTATATCACGTTCGGTTCGTGGATCGGCGGAGACCGCGACGGTCATCCGTTCGTCACCGCCCGCGTGACCGAACAGACGATTCTCTGGCTGCGGCAAGCGGCGATCGAAGCGCACATCGCGGCCTGCCGAAGGCTGTTCGAGTCGCTCAGCGTCTCGACCCGGCACGCTTCATTGGGAAGCGAGATCACTGACGCCTTAACGGCGGCGCTGGAGCGTTGGCCTCATTTGCAAGGCATCTTGCGGGAGATCCCGCCCGGAGAAATCGTCCGCCGGCACCTGGCGGTCATTATGCGGCGGCTGCAGCAAACGCAAAAAATGGAATTGTCCGACTTCTTCGTCGACGGAGCCTACGCCTCGCCGCAGGAACTCATCGAGGACGTTTCGGTGCTGCACCGTGCCCTGGCGGCCGCGCCGGGCGACGAATTGTTGGCCGATGAAATCGCC
>CALFYU010000491.1 GCA_937952455.1 uncultured Planctomycetaceae bacterium | reverse complement strand
ATTTTTCGATAGCAATCATGGTTGGGTTAAGAACAACGGCTTGCGAAATCCCACACGCTGCCGACCCCGATTGAAAACCAATCGGGTCCACCCCTATTTTGTGGCCTCACTGCTCCTCGCCCTCATCCGGCGGTGCAATGGGTTTGGCGGCGTCGATGCCCATCGCACAGATCCCCGAAAAGACAAACGCCGCCGCGCAGCACGTGAACATGGCGTTCCACTGGCTCAGTCCGGGGGTTTCGCCCAAGAAGTAATTATAAATCGGCGGGGAGACCGATGCTCCCAGGTTGCCCCACATATTGCCCCACCCCAGAATCGAACCGACGTAGCGTCCGCCGACGTCCTGGCAAAATGCCCACGATGCGGGAACGCCCATGTCGGTCGAAAACGCCACCAGCGATAGCGCCGCCACGTACATCCAGGGTGAATTCCACGGCGACCCTGCTCCGAACGTCGAAAACCACAAGCACAATCCGTATCCCGCGGCCGCCGTAAAGCGCGTGAGCGACATCGGCAGTCGGCGGCCCCACCGCACACCCAGCCGCCGCGTCAATTGATCGGTTAACCAGCCGCCGGCGTACATACCGACAATCCCCACCACCAGCGGGGTCATCGCCATGATCCCCCGCTGCAAGATCGGCACGTTGTGTTGAGAAATTAAATACCGCGGAAACCACGTCACCAAAAACACCCAGCCGACATTGGTTCCCACCTGTGACAGGCAGGACAACCACATGCTGCCGCTTCTTAATAATCGGCCGATGGGCACGCTTCCCGCTTTGCCGTGCGGACTCGGCGCGCCGGGCGGTCGGTCGGCGGCAATCAATTCGCATTCGGCCGCGTTGCACCAGGGATGCACTTCGGGCCGGCTGCGATACACAATCCAAAACGCGGCAGCCACGAATAAACCGGCCCCGCCATACGCGAACATCACCGGCCGCCACCCGCGAACATAGAGCTTGCCGACCTCATCCGGAAACCCGGCTTCGAGCACCAACCGGTTAAACCGCCGCAACTCCACTTCCGACAACGTCTCTCCCGCCTGGCGGCGCTGCACGGCAGTGACCGCTTCGCGGGCCAGTTTCGCGGACTGAAACGCCTGCTCGTCGTACAACTCCTGCAACGCCAACAATTGGTTCAACGCGGCCAGCAACTGAGCCGCATCGGGTTCGCTGAGTTGTGGCTCGGCCGAATCGTTTGTGGCGGCATCAGCGACGTGACGCCGGTGAATCTCCGCGCCGCGACGCACGACCTCCCGCGTGTCATCGTCCATCAGCGACCAGACTTGTCGTCCCGGCGAATTGTCGGGAACGACGTCGTCGCCGGGAAAAATCTTGGCGCAGAGCCGCGGAGCGTTTTTAATGTCTTGGGGATTGAGTGCGACGGGTGTGCTGAGGGGCACGAATTGCACGATCAAAACAGCGGTCAGCAACGGTGCGATCGCCCCGCCGACGCGGCCGCCCAGCGAAATCCAAGCACTGGCTGCGCCCCGTTTGCGAAACGGAACCCACTTACTGAGCACGCTGGCACAGGTGGGATACGCCCCGGCTTGCCCCAATCCGCACCCCAACCGCGTCACCAAGGGCAGCGAGAACCTGCAGGCGGCACCGGTCATGGCCGGAAAAACCCACCACGGGATGATATAAATCGCCGGCCTGAAGCGCGCACCGATCGAGATACAACAGCACCGACGTCGCCGCTGCCAGCATGACGACGATCAACCGCACATTCGTCGGCCGGATCGCCGCATCGGAGTTCTGGGCGTCGCGCGGTTCGTTTGCCATTTGTGAATCTCAGGTGTTGCCGTTTATTTTTGCGCATCGCCATCGAGTTGCGGGAAGGGAAAGTCCTGCGACACCGTTCGCTCGGATTGCATGAGTTGCTCAACTTTCCTCACAACATCCGGATGCTCTGCGGCCACGTCGGTCGTTTCGCCGGGTTCCTCTTCCAGGTCATACAGTTCAATCGTCAGATTCCCGCGTAGTATGTTTTGCCGTACCCCCTTCCACCGCCCCAAACGGACTGCCTGCTGCCCTCCATATGCGGGGAATTCCCAGTAGAGAAATTCGTGCGACTTCTGGTCACCCCGGCCCAGCAAGGTGGGAACCAGACTGGGGCCATCGATATCGCCGGGTATCCGATCGCCCGCACCCGCGATTTCCGCCAGCGTGGGCAACAGATCCCAAAATGCACAGATGTGGTCGTTCACACTTCCGGCCGCAATGTGACCCGGCCAGCGGGCAATCAGCGGTACGCGGATTCCCCCTTCGTAGACGCTCCCCTTCAGGCCGCGAAAGACGCCGGCCGAGTGAAAGAATTCCGAATCCGATCCGCCCAGCCGCTCGTACGTCGGCCCGTTGTCCGACGTGAAGATCACCAGCGTGTTGTCGTCGAGCTTCAACTCCTTGAGCAAATCCATGACCTGCCCCACGCCTTGGTCCATGTGCGTGACCATCGCCGCATACCCGGCTCGCGGGGCCGGGTGTTTCAGATATCCTTTGTGCTTGTAGTCCTCTTCCGCAATCTCATCGGTGTATTGCGCCAACGACTCTTCCGGCACTTGAATCGACAGATGCGGAACTGCAAAGGGCAGATACAGGAAAAACGGCTGTTGTCGGTGCCCTTTGATGAATCCCAGGGCTTCTTTGATGAACAGGTCCTGCGAATATTGTGCCCCGGTCAGGCTGCGCGTGTTGCCTTCGAGTTCCACGCGCTGATCGTTGCGGCGCAGATAGACCGGGTAATGATTGTGGGCATGCCGCTGGCAATTGAATCCGAAGAACAGATCGAAGCCTTGGCGGTTCGGGGCACCGGGCGTGTCCACCATCCCCAGTCCCCACTTGCCGATCGCAGCGGTTGCATAACCCTGGGATTTGAGCAGCTCAGCCAATGTGATCTCTTCGGCGGCGAGCGGCCATTGCCCCTCGGGTTCCACCATGCGATTATTTCGCACAAAGCTGTGCCCGGTGTGTTTGCCGGTCATCAGCACGCATCGCGACGGCGCACAGACCGGGCTGCCGGAATAACACTGCGTAAACCGCATCCCCTCGCCCGCAATGCGATCAATGTGCGGCGTGCGGATAATCTTTTGGCCGTAACAGCCTAACTCGGCGTAGCCCAGGTCGTCGGCCATAATCAGCACGATATTCGGTGGCCGTTCTGCGGCAGCAGCGGTGGACACCGCCCACGCGAAGCAGCAACCAATGACTAATACGATTCGCAACATTGTTGTCATTTCCCTGAACCAGTGGATCGGACGCGCTAATTACCGCTAGGGAGTGCGATTCTCGTTCGGCGAGCCATCGGGCAGATACCGCGACGGTGCGTAGGGATTTTTGATGCCGAAGAACTTTTCGGTGATCAAATCCGTCTTCGTCCCGCCGCCCCGCCACAGGTCCCATTTTGGGTCGGCGTGTTCTTCGAAAAAACGGTACAAACGTTTCCGCAATTCAACAACGCGATCCGCATAATTCGGATCGCCGTATAGATTCTTGTGTTCCTGCGGATCTTCGGCCAGATCGTACAACTCGTTCGGCTGTTGATGAATTCGCTCGATGTATTTCCAACGGTCCGTGCGGATTGCCCGCACGTTTTCGAATTCGTAGAAGTGCTCATTTTCCCAGGGGATGGCTTCGCCCCGGAGCATCGGTGAGAAATCCCGGCCGGGCCGTTTTAATTTGGCGCGCGCCTGCGTGTTCACTCCGAATTCCGACAGGATTGTCGGCAGCAAATCGTAATTACTGACCATCCGCTCTTCGCGCCGTCCGCTGTCCACCTTGCCCGGCCAATGAAATATCAACGGGATCGTCATCGTCCAATCAAATGCAGTGAGCGGGCGCGTGTGATCTCCCATGCCCCAATAGCCGGCATGTCCACCCGCCAGCCCCTGATCGGCCATGAAAATCACGAGGGTGTTTTCCGTCAATTTCTGTTCATCAAGCGTTTGCATGATGCGGCCCACGCCGTCGTCGATGCCGCTGACCTCAGCCGCGTATTTGCGGATCACCTGTTTGTCGCCGATCCAGGAACCGTAGTTGAAGTTCCATGGCTGCGGCTCGGTGCGGGGGAAGGAATCCAAGGACTGGTCGGCATAGCCCTCCGCATGCCGATTGCGAATCGGCTCCCGCATCGCGCGGCCCAGGCCGTAGGGGCCGTTGTAGGCAAGGTACAGAAAGAACGGCCGGTCGCGATTTTGCTCAATGAACCGGATGCCGTGTTCGGTCCACAAGTCGGTCAGGTATTTCGGCTCGGTGCGGATCTCGCCGTCTTCGATCACCTGCTGGTCATAAAACCCCACGCTGTGTCCGGCGGGTTTGGTGATCCAATACGAGAAGCCTTCGTGCGGCTCGATTTCTCCCCCCAAATGCCACTTACCGCACAGCCCGGCAACGTAGCCGTTGTCGACCAAAATACTGGGCAGCGTATCGAACTCTTCCAACGTGTTGTAGGCCTGCGGGCCGATCTGCGTTGGGCCGGACAGATAGCGATGCACGCCATGTTGACACGGCATCAATCCCGTCAGCACGCTCGCCCGCGTCGGCGAACAGACGGCGTTGTTGGCGAAAGCATGCAGGAATAGCGTGCCTCGCTCCGCCAGCCGGTCGATGTGCGGCGTCTTGATATCGCGGTTTCCGTAACAGCCAAGGGTCCACGGCCCGTGATTGTCGGTCATGATCAACACGAGATTCGGCGGGCGCTCAGCCGCCGGAGAGTGCTCTAACAACGACGTCACAATGACCGGCACAAATACCGACGCCGCCACATACTGAAAGACATGCCGCATGATCCGCCTCGCCGAAGGCCCGAGCCGTTTCAAAACCCGGTTGTGCTTGTTCGAAAAAATCGCATGCAAGCGTGTGCGTGACACATCAGAGGGTTTTGAAACTACTTGTAGATACCGCCAACCATGTTCGTGATTCTAAACACGATCGATCGGCGGCACAAACGGCCCTTACCTTCGTGCGGAGATTACGCGGCGACGCGGCCCATTGGCAATGGGTTGAATTCCAGGGCCGCCTGTCGCATCCGGACCGGTGCACAAGGCACCAGGAACGCCGAAATATTCAGCACGATCATCAGCGACGCGAACGAAACCAGACCCATAAACAGCGCGATTCCCACGTGCATGCTGACGATAGCCAGCACCGCCGGGACGCGTGTCCGCCGATTCCAGACGGCGAAGAAGTAACCAACTTCCAAAATGACGGTCGCCCATCCGAGCAGCATCGGCAGCCAGGGCACGCCGGCCAGCCACGTCATGTCGAATTGTGCCAACTCCGGCATCGTCACCGCCCGCCAGATCGCTTCACCGTCCCACCACTGCGCACCTAACCCTTTTTCGATTCCTGATGCCAAATACATCAGTGCCAAGTGCAACTGCAGCACACGCAACCCGACGCGCGCCGCTCGTGAATCGATCGACCCGCCGCGTCCCCGCAGGGCGTCGATGGAATAACCCGCCCCGAGCGGCATCCAAAGTGCATAAAACAACGATACACGGGCAAACGAATCGACGCCGTAAACGGTCGCCGGACTGCTATTGGAGAGGAACACCTGCAGCACAAACGTCACAATGCAGGCAGCGCGGGTCTTGAAGCCCAATAACAAAAACACCAGCGCGGTCACGTAGATCGAAAATACGAAATACAGCCCAGCGGATTCGCTCAGTCCGAACGACTCAAACAGACGGCTGAACCAGCTCAAGTGCGGATAGGCCAATGCCATTGCCGAGCGGTCGTCGGCATCATAGGTGACGCCCCATTGGATCAGCCCATTGCGTCCGTACAAATCACCGACGTTCGCGGCCAGAGAGTATGCCTGCGCCAAAAGCACAGCGGCAATGCCGATCCGCAGCACGGCCAATGGTTTGGCGGACGCCGGTTCGGTGAAGAATTCTGTCATTGCCGCGGTCGCGCGTTGCATGCTGCGGTTCATTGTTTCTCGATCGATCATTTCACCATCCCCCGTTCATCCCAGACCGCAATGGCCTGTCGAGTATCGTTCGCCTGAAAGGTCAAGGAATACAAATCAATCCACTGCGGCTTCTTACCTGCGCGAAACTCCGCCATCGTCGGAAAGTCGATGGCCGGAACGCCTTGCCCGCCGCCGGGCAATTTGATCCCGTACGCTTGAATCTGAACCTTGATGGTTTGGGCCGACGGATGCCGTTGGAACATCTTGTCCGCCATGGACCGCATAAAGTGAAAGGCGGTCTCGTCATCAACGCCGCGCAGCACGTTCGCCGTGCTTCCCAGCCGCAGATTGGCTTCGGCAGAGTCGCCGAACTCCAAATCATCTTCCCATTGCCGGCCGGACGCATCAGTGATCACAAATGTCGCCCGTTCCTGATGGCGTACGCCGGGCGCGAAGAACCCATAGCTCTTGTCGGCGCCGGTCAATCCGGTGTAAACGCGCAGCACCTTACCCGAAAGTGTCGTCGTCGGTAAGACGCCGATATGGGCCATGCCCAACGCCACCAGCGCGAGTTGGCCGAT
This sequence comes from uncultured Planctomycetaceae bacterium, assembly GCA_937952455.1. Classification (GTDB taxonomy): domain Bacteria; phylum Planctomycetota; class Planctomycetia; order Planctomycetales; family Planctomycetaceae; genus Symmachiella. Next base: position 644 of record CALFYU010000491.1, on the reverse strand, counting down.
GGCACAGGTCAAATAGAGTTTCAGACGAATCGGCATCGTTCTTCCCCGTTGTTTGATGTGTTGCCTGACACAAGAACGAAAACGGCAGCAGCGAAATGGGGCAGACCGCACGGCCGGCCGCTTCAGTATCGTGGCGCGACGATACTGAAGCCCCGGCGCTGCGGCCCCCCAGCCGCATTCGCGCGCTTAGTCGCAGTAGGCGCCGCCGTACCCGCCACGGAAGCCGCCGCGGTATCCACCCCCGAATCCGCCGCGAAATCCACCGTAGTAAGACCCGCCGTATCCGCCACGGAAACCACCGTAATAACCGCCCCGGTATCCGCCACGAAATCCGCCACGATAAGCCCCGCCGTAACCGCCGCGAAACCCGCCACGGAATCCACCGCGATACCCGCCGCGGAATCCGCCCCGGTGGTACGAACTGGCGACCAAAGTTTCCTGTTGATCGGCCGACACTTGATCGGTCACAAACAAGCCGCCAACCACGATTGCCGCCAACACCACCGCTTTAGTAATAAGCTTCATCACTTGCCCCTTTCGGTTTGAATTTCTGAAACCGGGCCTGCGCCACGGTTCGTTTTGATGATTGGATGCTCTCAAATTGTTTTGAGACTATCTGTAAGAAATGCAGTTTGTATGCCGAA
>CALFYU010000490.1 GCA_937952455.1 uncultured Planctomycetaceae bacterium | reverse complement strand
CCGCAGATCTTCTTCGCGATATGTATTCGTCTGCGGTGTCAATTGCGGCCTAACTCTCCAGCGCCTGCCGCATATCCTCGATCAAGTCGTCCGCATTTTCAATCCCCACGGAGATGCGGACGGTGTTTTCGCTGATTCCCGCAGCCAAACGCGCGGCGGCGGTCATCGAGGCGTGGCTCATTTCTGCCGGGTATTCGATCAGCGATTCGGTGCCCCCCAGCGATTCGGCCAGCAGGAACAGTTTGGTTTTTGTCACCAGCCGCTCGGCGACGGCGCGGCCCCCTTTGACATCGACGCTGAGCATGCCGCCGAAGCCGCTCATTTGCTTTTTCGCCAATTCGTGGCCGGGATGCGACGACAAACCAGGATAATAGACCCGGTCGATGGCCGGATGTTCCTGGAGCATTTCGGCCAGCGCGGTGGCGCCCCGCTCGTGCGCTTGCATTCGCGGAACTAAAGTCTTAATTCCCCGTAACACCAGCCAGGCATCGAACGGCGAACAACCCATGCCCAGCGCGTTTTGCAGGTAATCGACGCGGGTCGCCAATTCCTGATCGCGAGTCACGACGCAGCCTCCCACCACGTCGGAGTGCCCGTTGAGATATTTCGTCATCGAATGCACGACCACGTCGACGCCGAATTCGAACGGCCGCTGGAAATAAGGCGACATAAACGTGTTGTCGGCGATCGAAATCGCGGCTGCCTCCTGCGCAATCTCTGCCACAGCGGCCATGTCGACGATATTCATGAGCGGATTGCTGGGGGTCTCAATCCAAATACACTTGGTCTCGGGCCGTACGGCGGCCCGCACGGCATCCAGGTCGGTCATCTTCACAAACGAGAATTCCAGACCGCGCTCGGCCAGCACGTTGTGAAACAGGCGAAACGTGCCGCCGTAAATATCGTCGCCGGAGATAATATGGTCTCCCGGCTGAAACAATTGCAGCGCGGTCGTGATCGCCGCCATACCGGTCGCGACACACTTGCAATCGAGGCCCCCTTCCAGCGACGCGATGTTCTCTTCCAACGCCCGCCGCGTGGGGTTTCCGCTGCGGGTGTAGTCGTAGCCGCGATGCTTGCCGATCGCGTCCCATGTGAAGGTGGACGTCGGATAAATCGGGGTGGTCGCGCTGTTGTAAGTTTCGTCTTTGTAGACGCCGGTATGGACGCAGCGGGTTTCAAATTTCATCGCAGGCTTCAATGGGGTGTTCCGGGGGGCGAAAAAAGGCGAGTTTGCGAAAGCGAGTATAGCAAAAACAATTTTCGCTCACACGTACCCTCCCGAACATCTCATCACGCCCCGCCGCCAACCCTCTCTCAGCCCCCGGCTCCGCCGGGGGGTCAGCAAAAAAACGGCCCCACGAGGCTAAATCGCGGGGCCGATGCAATTGTGGATCGGCACTGGCGGACAAGCCGTCAGTGGCACCCGATGTTCGCGCCGTCTACCCTTCGGAATACAGCGGGGTCGACAAATAACGTTCGCCGGAGTCGGGCAGCACAACCACGATCGTTTTGCCGGCGCTTTCGGGACGGGCGGCGACTTTCAGGGCGGCGGCCATGGCGGCGCCGCAGCTGATGCCGCTGGTGATCCCCTCTTCGCGGGTGATCCGCCGCGCGGTTTCGAAGGCTTCGTCGTTGGTGACTTGCACGACTTCGTCGATCAGTGAGACGTCCAGGATTTCGGGAACGAACCCGGCACCGATCCCCTGAATTTTGTGCGGTCCCGGTTTCCCGCCCGAGAGCACCGGGCTGTGGGTCGGTTCAACGGCGATCGATTTGACCGGATGGTTTTTCTCTTGTTTGAGGTACCGCGTTACGCCGGTAATCGTTCCGCCGGTGCCGACGCCGGAGACGAAGATGTCGATGTTGCCGTCGGTGTCGTTCCAAATCTCCGGTCCGGTGGTCTTGAAGTGGATCTCGGGGTTGGCGGGATTCTTAAACTGTTGCGGCATGTAGTATTCAGGGTTCTCGGCGATTTCGGCCGCTTTGTTGATGGCTCCGTTCATGCCTTCCGAGCCGGGTGTAAGGACCAACTCGGCACCGAACGCTTTGAGCATCATGCGGCGTTCCATCGACATCGTTTCGGGCATCGTGAGCGTGAGCGGATAACCCTTGGCGGCGCAGACGTAAGCCAGCGCGATGCCGGTATTCCCGCTGGTCGGTTCGACGACCTTCATGCCCGGTTTGAGTTTACCCGTTTTTTCGGCGTCCCAGATCATGGCGGCGCCGATGCGGCACTTGACGCTGTAGGCGGGGTTGCGGCCCTCGATTTTGGCCAGGATGGTGGCATCGAGTCCGTCGGTGAGCCGGTTGATTTTGACGAGCGGGGTCCGTCCGATCGATTCGGCATTGTCGTTAAAAATCGGCATCGCAGGCTCCTGTTGCGAGTGAAAAGGAAAGGTCGAGTTGGTGCGCGGCCGCGCCCTTTTGCCCGCGACCGGAGCGACGCTATTATGGAAGAAACGGGAATATCGAGCAATCCCGACGGCGGATTTGGTTTTGACACCCCCTGCAAATTGCCATATATTTATTGGACTGGGCCTGATTCATTTGCTGCGGAAACCACCGGCTGCGATCTGCTTTTCGGGAGAGTCAGGACAGGAAGGGGAGTTAAATGGCCGTCGGGGCGACATTGATGAAGCGGCTGACTTGGCTGCGGTTTTTGTCTCTGGCGGTCTGTCTTTGCGCCTTTACATTCTCACCTCTCTCCCAGGCGCCGACCGCCATTTTGGTTGAGATGGCCGAGCGCGAATGCCCTTGTCAAAACGACGGGCAAACCTGTGCGGAGGAGTTGGTTTTTTGCGCCGCCGTGCGCCGGCGAGCCGACGACCGCCGCCACGACCGTCTCGGGCCGCCCTTCCCAACGAGTGATCAATTGCCAGGGATCACCGCAGCGGTCGCTTGTGCTCCGGCAACGACAGGCCATTGTCTGGCCAATGGCCTGCGAGCTCCGCTGCGGATCTAGGTTGCGCGCCCCCCTGCTGCCGGTCTCCCTCCGACGCGAACGTGCGCAGCCGGTTTGGGATCGGGTGATCGGCCAATTGTGGAGCGCGGCTGCAGCTTGCTGCCGCTTCTGCAATTCTAATTGTGAAGGCCGGAAGTCATGACCGACTCTGTGCGACGCCGACTTCTCATACACTCCCGCACGATTGACACGCAAAGCCCTGTCTCGCTGCCCAAGCTGCCGAGCGAACGGCGACGCGAAGTACCACTTGAACAACGGACGAAACGCTCATGACGGACAACCAGCCTCGACTCACCAGTACGATCTTCAAGGATTTTGTCTCGGGAATAATCGTATTTCTTGTTGCGTTGCCCCTCTGTTTGGGGATCGCCGTGGCATCCGGTGCTGAGCCGATTTCGGGTGTGATCACAGGGATCGTGGCGGGAATCGTCGTCGGGATTCTGAGCGGATCGCACACCAGCGTCAGCGGCCCGGCGGCGGGACTGACGGCCATCGTCGCGGCGCAGATTGCCAACCTGGGGTCATTTGAGGCGTTTCTGTTGGCGGTCGTGATCGGGGGGGCGATCCAGATGGTGGCGGGTTTGTTTCGCGCCGGTTTTATCGCCATGTTCGTGCCAACGAGCGTGATCAAGGGGCTGCTCACGGCGATCGGCATCATTTTGATTCTCAAACAGATTCCGCACCTTGTCGGCCATGACACCGATCCGGAAGGCGAAATGTCGTTTTCACAGCCGGACAGCCGCAACACGTTTTCGGAGGTCTTGACACTTTTCGAAGGGCAGTGGCATCTCGGTGCGGCAATGATCGGATTTCTCTCGATCGCCTTGCTGATTCTCTGGAGCCGCGTCGGATTTCTCAAACGCTCGCCGATCCCGGCGCCGTTGGTGGTGGCCGTGCTGGGGTTGGGGCTTGGTGAATTCTTTAGATCGCTTGGCGGCGACTGGGCGATTGGCGCGAATCACCTGATCGAGGTCCCGGTTGCCGAAACGCTCCGAGATCTCCCCAGTCTGTTGCGTTACCCCGATTTTAGCGCCTGGGCGAATTCCCAGATTTACGTGGCAGCCATTACGATCGCCATCGTGGCGTCACTGGAAACAGTACTGAACCTGGAAGCCACCGACCGTCTCGATCCGCAACAGCGACATTCGCCCCCGAGCCGTGAACTCGTTGCGCAGGGCGTCGGTAACATGATCGCGGGCATGATCGGGGGACTTCCCATGACGTCGGTCATCGTCCGTAGTTCGGTGAATATCAACTCCGGCGGAAAAACGCGATTGGCGGCGATTATTCATGGCTTCCTGCTGTTGGGCTGCGTGAGTCTGGTGCCGCAGATTGTCAACATGATACCGCTGGCCAGTCTGGCGGCAATTCTGATCGTGACCGGGTTCAAATTGGCCAGTCCCGAGTTGTTTCGCCAGATGTATCGGGCGGGGAAGTACCAGTTCGCCCCGTTTTTGATCACCGTGGCGGCGATCGTGTTTACGGACCTGCTGATCGGCATTCTGATCGGCCTGGCGGTCAGTTTGAGTTTCATTCTGTACAGCAACATGAAACGCCCGTTGCGGCGGGTCGTGGAAAACCATGTCGGCGGAGAAGTGCTGCGGGTGGAATTGGCGAATCAGGTCAGTTTTCTAAACCGCGCCGCCATTGAACGGGTGCTCAACGACGTGAAGTCTGGCGGGAGCGTGCTGATTGATGCGCGGAACACGGGCTACATTGATCCGGACGTGTTGGACTTGCTGCACGACTACAAGAACAAGACCGCTCCTGCGCGGAATATCAGTGTCAGCTTGCTTGGATTCCGTGACCGGTATTTCCTCAAGGATGAAATTCAGTACGTCGATTACTCAACGCGGGAAGTGCAAGAGCGGCTCAATGCCGATCAAGTCTTGGATATTCTGTTGGCCGGAAACGAACGCTTCCGGGAAGGTAAGACGTTAACGCGGCACACGATCCGCCAAATCAACGCCACGGCCGACGGGCAACACCCGATGGCGGTGGTGATTAGTTGCATGGATTCACGGGCGCCGGTGGAGATGATTTTCGACGTCGGTCTGGGCGACGTGTTCGTGATTCGCGTGGCCGGCAACGTCATCAGCCCCGAAGTCTTGGCCAGTATCGAGTACGGCTGCGTGATCGCCCGCGCCCCGCTGGTGTTGGTCATGGGGCATACCAAGTGCGGGGCCGTGGGAGCAACCGTCGAGGCCACCTGTGCCCGTTCCTTTGACGACGCGGGCTGCTGCCATCTCACGCACATCGTCGAAGAAGTCTCGCAATCAATTGACTGCGAACGACGGTTCGATTTCGAAAGGGCGTCCGATGAAGAAAGACAAGCATTTATCAATAACGTCAGCGAACAGAACGTGCGGCATTCGGTTGAGGCGATCCTGCAACGCAGCTCCGCTATCAGCGAACAGGTCCGTTCTGGCGAAGCGGCCGTGGTCGGAGCGATGTACGATATCACCACGGGGCAAGTCCGCTGCTTGTCGGAAGTCCCCGTCGCATGATATCGCCGGCCGATGACCATCAGGGCAATCGACATGATCGATTGTCCGCGGGAGCGGACCGCACGGGATGAGAGCAAATGTCGGCAGGGGGTTGCCCGCGTTGACGTGGGGTGAGTAAGATCGAAGCCGCAGCTCTTTCGTCTCGGCTCTCGTTCTTCTAAGGTCTTCGCTGTGGGCAACTCCATTCCGATTTTAGTCGCCGGCGGCGGATTGATCGTGGTCGGTCTGTTCTTAATCCGTCACCACGGTCTGGTGTGGAACCGGCAACAGGCCGACTCCAGTATTACCGAAGACGATCTGGAGTTCTTTCGCCGCCAATATCGCCGCCGGATGCAAACATCGGGGGCGTTGACCCTCATCGGGCTGGTGATGCTTATCGGCGACATACAGGTCATCAACCGCAAAGACGTCCTCATTTTCGTGATCTGGTTGGCCGTCCTGCTGCTGTTGGTCCTCTGGGTGCTGCTATTGGCGCTGGGAGACTGGTTGGCAATTCGCACGCACACTCAGGCGGCGCTGACCGAGGTTCACATGCAACGTATGGCCCTGGAGCGCGAGGCCGATCGCTTGCGGCGGGAACATCAGGGCGAGGGCAACGGGCACCACGACGAGCATTCGTAACCCGCGGGGGAGCTTTCGTAATTCGGTGTTGCGGCGACGCAGATCGAGCGCAGCGGCCAGGATCGATTTCTAGCGGGAAATGTGGCTTTTTTGCCGATTGACGGCAAATTTTCGCCGCCCGCTATGATTTTCTGTGACCGTAGTCATAGAATGCCGACTCGCCCCGCTACTACGCCCCAGTATTTTTTAAGGCCTTTCCCCCGGCTGTCGTATTCAATGGAACTCGCACAACGCTTTGACAATCTCATTAAAGCATTCGACCTCAAGTCGGCGGGAAAATGGTTTTTTCTGTCGGCCATGATTGGGATCGTTGCCGGGTTGGGCGCAATCGCCTTTCAGATTCTCAGTCAGCTGGTGCTCTCGGTCGCCTTAAACGGCATCGCGGGTTATGCCCCGCACGAACCGGTCGGCGAATTCGGGTTTTTCGGGCACGTCGAGCGAGATTTAGTCCCTTGGAAGCTCCTGGCCGTGATGGCGGGCGGGGGATTGGTGTCCGGGTATCTGGTTTTCAAATTCGCGCCCGAGGCCGCGGGGCACGGCACTGATAGCGCGATTGAGGCCTTTCACCAAAACCGCGGCATTATTCGCGGCCGCGTGCCGCTGATTAAGACAATCGCCTCGGCGGTCACGTTAGGAACAGGCGGCTCGGGCGGTCGCGAAGGCCCGATTGCCCAAATCGGTGCCGGGTTCGGCTCCTATCTCGCCACGCGTTTGAAGCTGTCCGATCGTGACCGGCGGATCATGGTGGCCGCCGGAATGGGGGCCGGTGTCGGCGCAATCTTCCGCGCGCCGTTGGCCGGAGCACTGTTCGCCGGGGAAATCCTTTACAAAGATGCCGAAATTGAATCGGAGGTGATCGTCCCGGCGGCCATCTCCTCGATCATTGGCTACAGCGTCTACAGCCTCTCCTTGCCGGCGGAATATCGCTTTATGCCGCTGTTCGGCCGCGACTTGCAGTTCGAAGTCGGTTCACCGCTGGAACTGATCCCGTACGCGCTGCTGGCCGTAGTCCTGGCCCTGTCGGCAATCTTATATATCAAGGTCTTTTACGGCACGCATAAGGTTTTTGACCGCTTGCCGCTGCCGGCCATTTTGCGTCCCGCTTTGGGGGCGGCGTTGGCCGGGGTCGTCGGATTGGGCATTTACTATGCCTTCGACGGCGATCGGCGGGCGCTGGCAGTGCTCTCCACGGGCTATGGTGCCGTACAGGACGCGGTCGCGCCCAGTCCGTCGATGTCCATCCAATTGTTGTTGGCGGTGGCGCTGGGAAAAATCGTGACCACCTCGCTGACGATCAGTTCCGGCGGATCCGGCGGGGTGTTCGGCCCCTCCATGGTGATCGGCGGATCAGTTGGTTCGGCCGTGGGGCATTTCTTTCACCAGTATTCCCCCGGCATCGTGCATCACCCGCAGGCGTATACGATTGTCGGCATGGCGGGGTTCTTTGCCGGGGCGGCGCATGCACCGATCTCGACGATCATCATGGTCTCAGAGATGACCGGCAATTATCAATTGCTGCTGCCCGCCATGTGGGTTTCGACGCTCTGTTTTCTGTTCTGCCGGCGTTGGACGTTGTACCAAAAACAGGTCCCCAGCCGGCTGGAATCTCCCGCGCACCGCGGCGACTTTATCGTCGACGTGTTGGAAGGGATTCATGTGAGCGACGTGTTCGTTCCCGGCCGCCCGGTGACCTGTGTGCCGGAGTCAATGACGCTCGACGAAATTGTGCACCTGCTGGCCGAGACGCACGAATCGTACTTTCCGGTGGTCAACACCGAGGACCGCGTTGTGGGAATTTTCTCCGCCCGCGACGTGCGGACCTATTTGTACGACGAGACGATCTGGAACCTGGCGATCGCCGAAGACATCATGACGACCAACATCGTCAGCGTGACGCCCAAGGATGACCTCAATACCGCGCTGCAGCGGTTTACCTCCGTGAATCTCGACGAACTGCCGGTGTTCGATGCCGATGAACCGGGCAAATTGTTGGGGATGCTCCGCCGCAAGGAAACGATCGCATTCTATAACCGGCAGTTGTTGAAGCGAAAACAAGGACAACTGGCGTAAATGAACCGTCTCTCCAATTTTGCAAGAACGGGGTCACAGCGATGACGGTCAATCACCTCAACCGCCGCCGATTTTTACAGCAATCGTCAGCCTGGGCGGGAATCGCCGTCTGGACCGGGCTTGCCGGACGCGCATCTGGGTTTGAAAGTCCCAACGCGCGGCCGCGGATTGCCGCCGTGGGGACCGGCAGCCGTTGGGACCACCGCGCGACGGGCTTAGACGGCACCTACGGATCCGGCAAGGAATTTCCCAAGTACGGCGACATTGTGGCGGTGTGCGACGCCGACGCCCAGCGCCGCGAACGTGCGGCGGCGCTCGTCAAAGACTGGGGCGGCACATCGCCGGAAAACGTTGCCGACTATCGCGCCATCATCGATCGCGACGACATCGACGTGGTGCACATTTCCACGCCCGATCATTGGCACGCCAAGATTGCCATCGAGGCGATGCTGTCGGGCAAAGACGTCTACTGCGAAAAACCAATGACGCTCACCATCGACGAGGGGCGGCAGATGTGCGACGTTTGTCGCCGCACCGGCCGCATTGTGCAAGTCGGCACGCAACAACGCAGCGACGACCGCTTCCTGCGGGCAATCGCCATGATCCGCGACGGCCGGATCGGGAAAATCAAACAGGTGACGTGCAGCATCGGCGGCGGCCCGACCAGTCCGGAGATCCCCGCAGTCGATCCCCCAAAACATCTCGACTGGAATCAATGGCAAGGCCCGGCGCCCGAAGTGGCCTTTCGGCGGTTAGAAGGCCCCAACGGCGAAACCAAGAGCTGGTCGCGGTGCCACTATGAATTCCGCTGGTGGTACGAATACTCCGGCGGCAAATTGACCGACTGGGGTGCGCACCATGTCGACATTGCCACCTGGGCGATGGACAAAATCGACACCGGCCCGGTCACGATCGATCCCGTGATGGTCAAACACCCGGTCCCCTTCAAAGAGGGTTATCCCGCCGCCGACAATCAATACAACACGGCGACGGAGTTTCTCATCAAGGCGCAATACGACGACGGCATGGAACTGGTGATCCGCCACGATTTGGACAACGGGATCTTGTTCGAAGGCACGGAAGGCCGCATCTTCATCAACCGCGGCCGGCTGGCCGGCAAACCGGTGGAAGAGCTTGCCGCGAATCCCTTGCCCGACGGCGCTTTGGAAAAGGTGTATAAGGATTTCCCGCTGACCGACCATTTCCAGAATTTTTTCGAAGCGGTCGCCGCCCGCAAACAGCCCGTTTCGGACGTCTTCAGCCACCACCGCGGGCTGACCACCTGCCACCTCGCCGGAATCGCCGCCCGGTTGGGACGCAAGCTTCAATGGGACCCGCAAGCCGAACAGATCATCGGCGACAAGCAGGCACAGAGTTTCGTCAGCCGCGATAAGCGCGCGGGGTTTGAGATCGAAGTCTGACACGCTGTGCGCGAATCTCCGAAAGCGTTGTGCGCGGGTCTCCTGACCCCGCACGGTCCCGACCGCAGGTCTCCCGTCCGCGCAACCCCCCGGCCAAGCCGGGGGGCTGAGGGACAGCAATTGGAATTCACTCGTCGTCATCGTCATCCGCCGCTGGCGGCGTTTCGCCGAACATTTCGTACAGAAACCGCGACGGCAGCGTCGGGCGGGGTTTGCCCCATTTCGTGCGAGTTTTGGCGCGGCTGAGCGTCAGGTGGTCGCAGGCGCGGGTGATGCCGACGTACGCCAATCGCCGTTCCTCTTCGATGTTGGCTTCGGTTCCCTCCACCGAACGCTTGTGCGGCAGAATGCCTTCTTCCATGCCGACCAGATAGACGCGGGGAAACTCCAGGCCTTTTGCGCTGTGCAGCGTCATGAGTTTAATCGCGTCTTGGGAGACTTGCGACTCTTTGTCACTTTCGACGTCGCGGCCGTTGAGGGCCGTCTCTTCCAGGAATTCTTGCAGCGACGGGGATTTGGCTTGTTGTTCGTATTGTTCCACCGCTTCAACCAATTCCTCGACCATGGCCATTCGCAACGACTGTTGCGTGGGTTCCTTATAAACACGCTGGATCTCGCGTTCATAGTCGATGTCGTCGATCAATTGCCGCAGGCATTCTCCCAAGCCGTGCGTGGCCGACTTGAACCGGTGCCGGTGGCGATCCATCATCTGGCGAAACGATTCAATCGACTGGGCTGCTTTGTGTGGGACCTCGCCGGCGGATTCGGCCTCCGGCAAGACGTCCCACAGGCTGCTGCCCGCTTTGACGGCGCGGGCCACGAGCTTTTCGACTGTGCCGGGGCCGATGCCGCGGGTCGGCGTGTTAATGATCCGCCGCAATGAAATCTCGTCCGACGGTTGTGCCAGGACTTTTAGATAGGACAGCAAGTCGCGAATTTCGCGGCGATCAAAAAATGACTGCGTCCCGAGCAGTAAGTACGGAAGTTGCCGCCGCCGCAATTCGGTTTCGAACAACCGCGGCTGTTCGTTGGTGCGGAAGAGAATCGCGAAATCGCCCGGCGAGACGTTCATCTCGTTGATCAGGTATTGAATTTCCTGCACGGTCTGTTCGGCTTCGTCGACCTCTGTGTTGTATTTGTTAAAGCGGACCTGGTGCGGGGAGGTTTTGTGTGCCACGAGCGTCTTTTTGTGCCGCCCACGATTGTGGCGGACCAACTCGTTGGCCAGGGCGATGATCTTGTCCGTGCAGCGGTAGTTGTCCTCCAGGCGAATCACCTTGGCGCCGGGGAACGTGAGGTGAAAGCCGAGGATGTGCCGCACCTCCGCTCCCCGCCAGCCATAAATCGACTGGTCGTCATCTCCCACAACGCACAGATTGCGGTGCTCGCCGACGAGAGCTTCCACCAAATCGAATTGAATGCCGTTGGTGTCCTGATATTCGTCGATCTGCACATGTGAATATTTTCGCCGCTGCCGCTCGAGCGTTTCGGGGTGTTCCCGAAAAAGTTGCCGCGTCAGCAGCAGCAAGTCGTCGAAATCAACGCCGCCGGCGGCTCGCAGGTTCTGTTGATAGCGGCGAAACGCCATGGCGGCGAGGAACTCGCGGTCGTTTTCGGCCACCTCACCGGCCGCGTCAGCGGCCACCCCGGCCGATTTCCATTGGCCGATCTGCGAGACCAGATCGCCCGGGTTGCGTGCTTGATCCCCAACGCGAATGTGCCGCCGC
>CALFYU010000489.1 GCA_937952455.1 uncultured Planctomycetaceae bacterium | reverse complement strand
CGAGGAACATCGTCCCATAGCATGAACTATTCGCCTCCCGTCGCTCCAACGGGACCCGACCAGCGAATTCCACGTTTTCATCCCTCAGCCCCCGGCTCCGCCGGGGGGTCGCTCCCGCCGCAAGGCCAAAATGCCCACAAACCGCACCAGTCAACGTTCCGCCGAATGGGTGGCGATTCAGGCAAATCCCCGCGCCGGCGCGGGCACCGAACGCCAGGAGATCGGCCGGCTTGTTGACTCATTGCGCCGCCACGGCTTGCGACCGCTGCTCTTCAAAAACCGCGAGCGGCTCGGCCGAATTCTGTCGAATCCCGACCTGAAACGGCGGCTGCGGTGCATCGTCGCCGCCGGCGGAGACGGCACGGTCGCCGACGTGCTGAATCGATTTCCCGACGTTCCCTTCACAATTCTGCCGCTGGGAACGGAGAATCTGCTCGCGCGCTACCTGGGAATTCCCCGCTGCGGACGGGCGGTGGGGGATATCATTGCCGCCGGCCACATCCGCCGTCTGGATCTGGCTGCGGCCGGCGAGCGGCGGTTTGCCCTGATGGCCAGCGTTGGTTTTGATGCCGACGTCGTCCATCGCCTGGACGCAACCCGCACCGGACATGTACGGCGGTCAACATATCTCAAACCAATTTGGGATTCTTGGCGTAGTTACAGATATCCCGACCTGCGGATCCGGCTGGACGACATGCCGGAGACCTATTCCGCGAAATTGGCACTGGTGGTCAATATCAACTGCTATGCCCTGGGAATCCAACCGGCAAAATTGGCCCGCGACGACGACGGGTTGTTGAACGTGGTGCTGTTTGAGCGGGGTTCAGCGTTTCAAATGCTGCGGTACTTTTATAATGTGATGCGAGGATTTCACGAAGATCTGCCGGACGTCCGCGTGCTGACGGCGTCGCGGGTCCACGTCGAATCCGACACGCCCGTTCCGGTGCAGGTCGACGGTGACCCTGCTGGAATGACTCCGGTGGACATACGAGTTTTGCCTCAATCGGCCATAGTCTTGACGATCGTGTGAAAAGCGCAAACGGCGTACACTGCTGAGCAAGCCAGCACCGGCACCGCGCGCGCGACGTTGACGAGATAATAACGTTTCAAAGCGGGAACTATTCATGCCGGAAAACCCGGTCAAAATCGGCACACACGCCTGCGGCGCTGGTTGTCCGCTGTTATTCATCGCCGGTCCCTGCGTGATTGAGACCGAGGAGTCGGCCCTTGCGATCGCTGTCCGACTGGCGGAGATCGCCGCGGAGTTGCAGGTGCCGCTGGTTTTCAAAGCCAGTTTTGATAAAGCCAACCGCACGAGCTTGGATAGTTTTCGCGGCCCGGGGCTGGAGGCGGGATTGGCGAGTTTGGCGCGGATCGCAAAAGAAACCGGACTGCCCGTCACCACCGACATTCACGAACCGCGACAAGCGGAGCCGGCCGCCGAAGTCTGCACGATTCTCCAGATCCCCGCCTTTTTGGCCCGCCAGACCGATTTAGTCGCCGCCGCTGCCGAGGCGACCGCGAGTCGCGGGGGAATTGTGAATATCAAAAAGCCGCAGTTCGTAGCGCCGGAGGACATGATCCACGCGGTGAAAAAATGCGAAGCGGCGGGCAACGGTCGCATCCTGCTGACCGAACGAGGTACGACGTTCGGTTACGGCCGGCTGGTGAACGACATGCGATCCATCCCAATCATGCAGGCGATGGGGCCGCCGGTAATTTATGATGCGACGCACAGCGTGCAACTTCCCGGCGGATCGACGACGGGGGGACAACGCGAAATGGTGCCTCCTTTGGCCCGCGCAGCGGTAGCGGCCGGCTGCGACGGCGTCTTTTTCGAAACACATCCCGATCCCGACCGGGCACTCAGCGACGGGCCGAACATGGTTCCGTTGGGGGAAGTGCCGCAATTCCTGGCCCCGCTGCTTCGCCTTCGCGAAGTCCTTGGGGAGCAGCCGGCGCCGTGACGCACCGGCCGCGCAATCAACGATCCGATTTTGTCATCATCTCCATAACGTTTGGTAACTTCCATGATTGAAAACGAGAGTCTCTCTCACACACCGACCAGAGACCGGGCGCAGGGCCGGGTCATGTTCCATGCGGTATTGGCCGCCGGCGTCTGCCTGGCAGGCAGCATTGGCTTGTGGGGATGCAACGGCGGCACCAAGACACCCGGTGGCGGCGGGAGCACCTCAGCCCCCGAAAACAGCGGCGAAAGCCAAATTTCAAAGGACCTGTTGCAGAGCGCCGTGTCGCAGTTGGACGTGCAAAGTCTGGGAATTAGCACGTCGCCCGAGGGGGCAATTTCACTGATCAACCAAGCCTACGTTGGCTCCAACGACGATTTCAGCGGTGACATCGAAGCGGCGGGTGAAGTCTGGAAGGAGCTGCTGACTGAAGACGAACGGGCCGTGGCCGCTGGTCGCGAATATACGCCGCGCGATGCCCTGCACCTTTGGGACGCCCTGCTGTCTCGCGATATTGCCGACGTGGCCGCAGGATCGGGGAAGTCCAACTTGGAGATGGTGAATGATCTGTTTGCTTTCGTCATACGCAATCTCTCTCTGGCGGTCCATCATCCGAACGACTTGCCGCTCACGCTGCAGGAAATCTGGATGTCCGGGCATGCCACGGCCGCCGATCGCGCTTGGGCGTTTGCCTCGCTGTTGCGGCAACTCGATGTGGACAGCGTTCTGCTGGTTCCCAAGGAGGCGGCCGATTCACAGAAACAACACTTTCTGGTGGGGGCTCTGGTGGACGGAAAAGTCTATTTGTACGACCCGTGGCTGGGAATGGCGATTCCCGCCGCCGACGGGACGAGCACCGCCACGCTCAGCGAGGTGTGGGAACATCCGGAACTGTTGTCCAAGCTTGGCAGTGACGAGCGTCCTTATCCGATCACGGCGGACGCATTGAAATCGCCGCGGGTGGAGTTGATCGGCGATGCGAGCTACTGGGCTCCGCGGATGCAATTGGTGGAAAAAGCTTTTGTCGGCGCCGACAATGTTCGGCTCTACGATAGCCTGCCGGACACCGCCGAACATCCGGGGTTGGTGAATCGCGTCGCTAAGGCTGGCGGCGAGTCTTGGAATCGCGATGCCCTCTCGGTGTGGGATTATCCCGAAAGCCAATTGTCCGCCCGCGCCCGTCTGTCGGTGTCGCAGCAGGATGCGCTGCGTCAATTCAAGGACTCTTGGAAAGCGAGTTGGCAGGCGGACGAGGATGCCGGTGCTCCTTCGACCGGGTTTTCGCCCAACAGCCATTTTGCCGCGCGGTTGCGACAATTGAGCGGCGATTATCAAGGGGCGATTAGACAGTACGTCCAAATCGGAAAAATGGACCGGGATTTTCAGGAACTTCTCAAGGGCAAAGTCGTCGCCCACCTGTTTCCCAACGAACCGCAGCAGCCGGGATTGGACGCAGGACCGCAGGCGGAAGAGAACCGCCGGCTGGCGACGACGCAGCGGTTCGAGCAATTCGCCAAGATGTCGCCCGCGGATAGGAACATGATCTTGCGCGGATTGGCCAAGTATCACGAACAGAACATCCGGCAATACCGCAGCGCCGCCGATGATGCTGCATTCTGGATCGGAATTTGCCAATACGAGTCGGGCAAGCTCGCGGCGGCCCGGAATTCATTTTCGCTTTACCTCATGAACTATCCGGAAGGAAGTTGGGCGGCCGCTGCACGTTACGGCATCGCCCTGACACAGGCCGACGAGGGAGATTACGCCGCGGCTGCCGATACGCTTGCTGAGACGCCGCCGTCCGATCCCGCTTACGACGGTCATCACGCGCAGAGCCTCCATTGGAAGGAAAAGGCGTCGTCCGAAAATTCAGCGAACTAGACGCCCGTCACGATTGACTCGCCGTTGCACCCCGTACACGAGGTCCCCGCCATGCTCCGTCCATTGATTTCGTTCCTCGCCGCGATCGCGCTCCTGTTACCGGCCGGTGCTGTCGCGGCGGAGACGCTTCCGAAACGGCCGAACATCGTGTTCATCATGGCGGACGATCTCGGTTATGGTGAATTGGGATGTTACGGCCAAAAAACGCTCAAGACGCCGAACATCGATCGTCTGGCTGCTGAGGGGTTGCGGTTCACCGATGCGTATGCTGGGAGCACCGTTTGCGCCCCATCGCGCTGCGTGCTGATGACCGGCCTCCATACGGGGCATTGCCACGTTCGCGGAAATCGCCTCGTGCCGCTGCGGCCCGGCGATTTGACCGTCGCCGAAGTGCTCCGAAACGCCGGATATATGACCGGCATGTTCGGCAAGTGGGGCCTGGGCGAGCCGGGGACGACCGGGATGCCAAATCGCCAGGGCTTCGACAAGTGGTTCGGATACCTCAACCAGCGCAACGCCCACAACTATTATCCCGAATACTTGTGGGACAACGAAAAGCAATTCCCGCTCTCCGGCAACGTGGCGGAGCAGGGCGTCGCGAGTAAAAAGGCCGTCTATTCGCACGACGTGATTTTGGATCGCGCGCTGGCGTTTCTCGACGACGCGGGCGACAAGCCGTTCTTTTTATACGTCCCGTTCACCTTGCCGCACGTCAACAACGAACTGCGGGGTAAAACCGGCGACGGAATGGAAGTTCCCGACTATGGACCGTACGCCGACGAAAACTGGCCCAACCCCGAGAAGGGGCGGGCGATGATGATCCATATGCTCGACCGGGACGTGGGGCGGATCATGCAAAAGATCCGTGAGATGGGCCTGGACGAAAACACAATCGTCTTCTTCACCAGCGACAACGGCGCGCAGCAGGAGGGCGGCTCGAAGATCGCGTTCTTCAGCAGCAGCGGACCGCTGCGGGGTTACAAGCGGGACCTGTACGAGGGAGGTATCCGTGTGCCGATGATCGCTCGTTGGTCGGGTGTAATTGACGCGGGCCGGACGAGCGATTTCGTATGGGCATTTTGGGATTTCCTCCCCACGGCCGCCGAATTGGCCGGCACGACTGCCCCCGAAGGTATTGACGGCCTCTCCATCGTGCCAGCCCTCGTCGGCGAACAGCGCGCCGGACATCCGCAGCAGCAACACGACTACCTGTATTGGGAGTTCCACGAACGCGGCTCCAAACAGGCGGTCCGCCGCGGGAACTACAAAGCCGTGCGGCTCTCTCCCGATGGCCCGCTGGAACTTTACGATCTCGAAACGGACCTCGGCGAATCAAAGAACATTGCCGATCAGCATCCGCGGATTGTGGAGGAGATCGAAGGGTACCTCGCCACGGCGCGCAGCGAATCCCAACACTGGCCGCTCCAAAAACGCCGAAGGTAGGGTGCGTCGCG
>CALFYU010000488.1 GCA_937952455.1 uncultured Planctomycetaceae bacterium | reverse complement strand
GCCTCGATCATGGCTGCGCCCGCTTCGGCAGTCGCCTCGAGCGGTTCTTTGTCTTCCTGGTCCTGCATGGCATCGTGCCGTACGTTTTCCGGAAACGCGTGCAGCGCGAAGGCGGTTTCGAATTCCTGTGCGTGTCCGGGCCAGCTCTTGGTCTTAAGATGTGCTTCGGCGACTTCCTTGGGCAGGAAATCCCAATAGGGATAAAACTGCAGGTTGATTTCCAACCGCTGTTGGAATTGGCCCCAAATGCCGTTACAAGGGGCGACGTTTCCGCCGTGGCCGTTGAGGACAAGGATGTTTTCAAACCCCGCGTGGTGCATGCTGCGAATCGTGTCAAACAACACGCCCAGCCAGCTGCCCGGCATAGCGGTCAGCGTGCCGATGTGCCGCATGTGATGTTCGCTGATGCCAATATTCATCGACGGGGCAACAATCGTAAACGGCTGCGTGCGGCGGGCGACTTCGGTGGCGACCAGCATCACGCTCCGCCAATCGTGCTCCATTGCCAAATGTTCGAGATGTTGTTCCGTGGCGGCGACGGGAATGATGCAGACCTTCAATTCGCCGGATTGCATCCGCTCGCGGAATTCCCGGCGGGTATGCTTGGGGAGCAGCAGTTTTTGGTCATCGGTGGGCGTCATGTTGAAAACCTCAAGCAAAAAAATGTCCCGGCGAACCGCAGCACGCCGTCGTTGTGGGATGAATATCGTGGATAACTCACGTGGCTGGATGAAATCTATTGCGACCGATCGAATTGGCAGGCGGGAGCCTGCCCTACGCGAGCCACTATTCACGCTGTTCCAACTCCAACACCGACGCCTCCACCGTCACATCGGCTCCGCCCGCCGGCACCGGGTACTTCAGCGTCCACAGGATGCCCTGTTTGATCAGCCGGCGATACGTCTCGTGTTTCCAGTTGTCGTGGAAGTGTAAGCCTGTGAATCCAAACGCGCGTCCGCCGTCGGGGCGCTGCCAGACCCACGAGACCGTCTCGTTGCGATCGTCGATACGGGCGGTGATCAGTGGAGTGATTTCAGCCGGCGGTTTGGGGAATTTGAGCCGGTAATAAAACTCCTCGTCGACGGTAATGTCGGTCAGGCCGTTGGTGATTGGATGCTCTTTGTCGGCGACCATGGCGGTGGTCATCAAAAACTTGTACTTCCGATCTGGTCCCCCGTGGCAGCCGCCGAAGAGGTTGACGAACACCGTGATGTCCTCCGCATCACGGGTGCCCATTCCCCAATGCAGGACCGTAAGACCGCCGCCCCGCTTGGCGAGCCGTTCAAAGGCCGCCAACCGCGCCGCATCGGCGCTGAGCCATTTGGCCCCTTGTGAGACGAACAGCACGACGCCGTCGGTGCCGTCGAGTAACTCCGGACCATCCGTCCATGGTTCATCTGCCTTAGTGATGATGGTCTGCAGCCCGTCGACATCCTGCAACAGATGGGCGACGACCTGCATGCCGGCCATGTATTCGTGCGTCGTCGGCTTGTGATTGTCCGGCCCTTGTCCGATCAACAACAACCGCTTCGTCTGCGTTGCTTCATCGGCGATGAGTGAAGGGGCGGCTACTATGCACAAGAGCCCGGCGATCAATAGACAACACATTGACGAGAGTCGAGTCGACATCAAAATCGCGAACCTCCGGTAGATCGTGTGAACAGTATTCGCCCGGACGCCCATCCTACCTGTCCGTTGCTGCTTTTGAGATCGCTGGTCGCCTGATTTCGAGGATTTTGAAGAAAAATCGTTTTTTGACGAGTTTTTTGTACGAATCCGGAGCGCACCGCCCACTAACAAGAGTAGGGGAAGGTTTCCCAAACGCAACGTGAAGAAATTTTCGAGTTAAGGAGCGGGACCGTGCGGTTGACCCTGAGAACTCTGCTGGCGTATCTCGACGACATTCTGGAACCGAAGCAGACGAAGGAGCTGGGCGAAAAAATCGCCGAGAGTCATTTCGCAACGTCGCTGATTAACCGCATTCGCGAGGTTTTGCGGCGACGGCGGCTAACGGCTCCCACGCTCAGCGGTCCCGGTAGCGGGCTGGATCCCAACACCGTGGCGGAGTATTTGGACAACACGCTCGCGCCGGAAAAAGTCGCCGATGTTGAAAAGACCTGTTTGGAGTCGGACATCCATCTGGCCGAGGTGGCTGGCTGTCACCAGATTTTGACGCTGGTTCTCGGCGAGCCGGTGGAGATTGTTCCCGAAAGCCGGGAGCGGATTTACGCACTCACGGCTCCGGAATCGGTCGTCACGCTGCCGCCCCCCGGCGCAACCGCGCAAAAGCAGCAGCGAACGGCGGCAAAATCGGAAGCTCCGCCGACAGCTCCGCCGGTTGCGGCGCGGTCTGCCACGGTCGAAGCGGACGACTTTCGCAAAGGCATTCCCGACTACTTGCGCAAGCCGCCCCTTTGGAAACGGATGCTCCCGGTGGGCGCCGTCGTGGCGGGGGTGCTGCTGGTCGCGATGATGGTTTGGAATCCCGATGCGGCCAACGATGCCCAGGTTGTTGAGAACCGGAAAGCGCCGCCGACCGTCGATGTGGGAGCGAACCCCGAGAAATCGCTCAAGCTCCCCAAACAGCAAGAACCGGATGTCGACGCTCAGCCCGCCAACGTCGCTGCGAACGACATAGTTTTCGAGGAAGACGTCCAACCGGAAGAGACTGCTGAACCAAATGCTGATGTGGTAATCGCCCAGTCGGATGTGGTTGAAACCCTCGACGCCGAGTTCGACATCGACCCGCCCGCTCCGCCGGACGGCGAGTTCGAGGTCGCGACCGCTTTGCCCGGCGAAGTCGAAGCGGCCGACGCCGCCCCGGAAGATATCAATCTGTTTCCGCCGACAGAGACGCCCGAAGGCACACTGCCTTTGCTGGAAAACCCGATCGAGTCGGAAGCCGATACACAGCCTGCCCAAACATCTCCCGAGTCACCGAGCGAAACGGCTGATGGAGTCGCTCCGCCGGCCGAAACGGTCATTCCGATCGCCAATGAAGAAGACAAGGTTGCGGTTGTCGGAACGACTCCTGAGCGGCTCGACAACGTCGTGTCGCCGGCACCAAAGTACCGTCCGCCCGCCAGCGCGCAATACCGCTGGTTCGAGGGCAACCAGCAGGGGCTATCGGGAATTGTGCTGATCAACGATCCCAACGACGAAGGGTGGCGCAAGTTGGCCCCGCGTTCGATGATTCATCCGGGTGACCGCATCGCCGTTCCCGATCCATATATTGCTTCGCTGCTGCTTTCGGAAGGCAAGACGCATTTGACCTTGCTCCCCGGCAGTCAAAACGGTTCGCTGATTGAATTGACCGATGCCACCGAAGCGGGACATTGCACGATCAAGGTCTCGCGAGGACGTCTGGTATTTCGCGGCGATTCCAAGGGGGCTCCCGCCGCCGAACGCCCGGTCCAGATCGGTTTGAAGGTTGGTGACGAGTTATGGCAAGTCAAGTTCCTGACTCCCGATGCGGTCTGGGGATTGGAGGTTTCCCCCCAGCGCCCCGAAGGTTTTGAACAGCAGTTGGGCGAAAATACCTACACCGCCGACTTGTACGTCGCCAAAGGAACGATTCAGTTCTCCGATGGCGATCAACCGACGATCATTAAGGAGGGTCCGGGTTGGATTCCCTTGACTCCCGGTCAACGTCCCCGCGTGAACCCCGATGGCACGGTGGAAGCATCGCCGCCGTTGACCGCCATTCCCAATTGGCTCGGTCCGCCGCAATTGACGCACAAGCAGCGGGAACACTGCCGGCTCTTCGCCCGCGAGTTCGACGAAGTGCAGCCGATCGATATTTCATTGGTGGGTGCCGTCGATCATCATGATGCGGACATTGCCACGCTGGGAGTCAAGTGCTTTGCGTTGACCGAAAACCCGCAGGTCCTGGTCAAAGCGCTTTCCAATTCTGACTTCGAGGATGCCCGCCGCGCCGCCGCGGATGGTTTGCGGGACTGGCTGCCGTTGGACCCCGCGAACGCCGAAACCCTCAAGAACGCGCTCTCGAAGGCCTATCACGAAGAGAACGCCAACGCGATCTATCGCTTGTTGTGGGGCTTCCCCAAATCAGACGCCAGGCTATTGGAGCCGTCACGACAATTGGTCACCTGGATGGGCCACGAACAAGCCGTGATACGGGAGTTGGCCTTTGACCAGGTACAGCGGCTGACCGATAAGCAGAGCACGCTGCAATACCATCCCACCGAAGGAACGGACGTGAAGCGGAATCGGGCGGTCGAGCGTTGGCGCGAATTCGTCAACCGCAACAACGGTTTGCTCCTGGATCGCTGAAATGGAATGGGCTTTGGAGAAACTTTGCCGTCTGACGTCCAGAATCTCCGCTTGCGGGCCGATTGACGTCAGAGTAGATTGATAACGAACCGCCTTGCCGAACGCGACGAGCGCGTGTCCTGCGGGCGGTTCTTTTTTTAGTGCGGGCCACAACGTCTTCAAGGCTGCCGCGTCAGCCGTCGCGGCAGGCTGAAGAAATCGTCAATCTGTCGGTGAACATCATCATGGGCAGCGATGATCAGCCGCGATCTTCCCCGGGCAGCGGATTCCCCGTCTCGAAAGAACTCTCACAGGCGATGCTCGACAGCATGCCGGTGAATGTGATTTTTAAGGACCTGGGCGGTCGGATTCTCTACGCCAATCAGCGGTTTTGCCGCCAATCGGGCCGCCGTCCGGGCGAATTGATCGGCAAAACCGATTTCGATCTCTTTCCTCAGGAGATGGCCGAGAAATACCGCCGGGATGACGCCGATGTTCTTGGCCGGGGAGCCGTCATGCACGACGTCGAACGGCACATGACGGCCGATGGCGAAACCAGCTACGTCGAGGTCTTCAAAGCGCCCGTCCGGGACAAAAAGGGAAGCAACCTCGGCGTGCAAGTTCTCTTCTGGGACGTGACCGAGCGAAAACTGGCCGACGATGCGTATGAGAATGAGCGGTCGCAGCTAAAATCGCTCGCGAGCCGGTTGCCTGAGGTGATCCTTCGCTTGGATCGCGCCGAGCAAGATACGGAAGTCAGCGCCTCGATTACCTCGTTGCGAGAATTGATTCTGCAGACGTCCGCAGCACTCCAAGCCCTTACGGATGATGATCGCCGGCAGGATCATGATTCATGATTGCTTCATGAAGTCAATTTCCGCTCAATATCAGTTCGTAGCCATCGGCGCCGTTGCTAACATCGTCGCATGGTCCGGCGGACGGGTGGCAACTGTTTTTGCGGGCACGAATCAGGTACGATGAGCGGGCGAGCCCACGACGTAACGTGGGGCAGCCTGGTTGTTGGCAGTGGCCGCGAAATCGTCGTCGAGCGGCGGGCCTTGATTATTTGACCTCGATACGAAGCAACGGTTCGACCATGAGCATTTACGAAACGGAACGGGACGGCGGCATCTTGATTCTCATCCCGCACTTCGGCGCCGGGGAGTTTCGTTACCGAGACTTTCACATGGCGTCCAGTTCTTTGCGGCGGGATTTGGGCAGCAAAGACATCAAGGCCCTCGTGATTGACCTGTCGGACGCCTATTACTTCGGTTCGGAATTCATCGGCATGATGATCGTGTTTGCCAAAGCCGTCCGCAGCCACGGCGGCCAGGCCATCATTTGCAACGCGTCGGAGCAAATGTTGGAAGTTTTGGCGACGATGAACATGTCCAAAATCGTCCCCATCGTCGAAACCCGAGAACAGGCGCTCCAGTCCATTTCCAGTTAGCACTCCCATGAATCACGCGACTTCAGGCGGTCCCCGCGGCCCGGCCGCCGCCAAAACAGGAAACGGCACGCTCAACGGCGGCGAGATCAACAGCCAAAGTCTGGCCTTTGTCGAAAATCTCTTCGCGGAATTCCAGCGCGATCCCAGTTCGGTTCCCCAGCAGTGGCGCGAGTGGTTTCGCAAGGAAATGGACGGTGCTGCGACACAACCGGCGACCCCGCCCTTCGGCCGCCGCAGCCTGTTCAATCCCCCCCAGGGGGCCGGTCCCACCAACGGCGCCCCGCCGGACGGGGTCCATGACATGGCCTGGTTGCAGGAACGTCTGGACCAGCTCATTCGCAACTTCCGCGTGCGGGGCCACATCATGGCCGCCGTCGACCCGTTGGAGCAGCCCAAAAGCCAACCGCTTGAATTGGATCCGGCGTTCTACGACTTCACCGAGGAAGACCTGCAGCGCCCCATGTCGACCGAGTGGTTCGGCGGGCCGGAAGTCAACACGATCCAAGCCATGATCCGCTGGCTGCAGACCACCTATTGCCGCTCGATCGGCGCGCAGTTCATGCACATTGACAGCCTGCGCGTCCGGCAATGGTTGCAAGACCGCATGGAAAAAACGGCCAACCACATCAAGCTCAGCCGCGACGAACAGTTGCGAATTCTGACTCGCTTGAGCAACGCCGTCGTCTTCGAGGAATTCATTCAAACGAAATTCGTCGGCGCTAAGAGCTTCTCGTTGGAAGGGGCCGAAAGTTTAATTCCGCTGCTCGACATGGCCATCGAGAAAGCGGGCAACGAGGGGGTCGGCGAAATCGTCCTGGCCATGGCGCACCGCGGACGACTGAACGTTCTGGCCAATATCATGGGCAAAAGCCCGCGGCTGATCTTTCGCGAGTTCGAAGACAAGGACCCCGAATTGCACGTCGGCCGCGGAGACGTCAAATATCACCTGGGGCACAGTTCCGACTGGACGACCGCCGGCGGCAACGACGTGCACCTCACCCTGTGCTTCAATCCCAGCCACCTGGAATTCGTCAATCCCGTGGCCGTCGGACGTCTGCGGGCCAAGCAGGATCGATCCGGCGACAAAGGCGGCCGACGCAGTATGGCGATTTTGATTCACGGCGACGCCGCCTTTGCCGGTGAAGGGATCGTTCAGGAAACCTTGAACCTCAGCGAACTCCCCGGCTACTCCACCGGCGGCACGATTCACGTCGTCGTCAACAATCAGATCGGTTTCACGACGTCGCCCAAGGAGGCCCGCTCCTGTACCTACGCCACCGACGTGGCCAAGATGCTGCAAAGCCCCATATTTCACGTCAACGGCGAAGACCCCGAGGCGGTCGCTCAAGTGGTGCACCTGGCACTCGATTTCCGGCGCGAATTCCAACGCGACGTGATCATCGATATGTATTGTTATCGCCGCCGCGGCCACAACGAAGGCGACGAACCGATGTTCACGCAGCCGGTCATGTACCGGGCGATTCAAGAACGCCCCACGGTGTTCGAAGCCTATCTGGATCACCTGTTATCGTTGCGGGGAATGAACCGAGAAGAGGCGGACGCCATTATTGAAGAGCGCCGCAAGGATCTCGAGAAAGACTTGGCGATCGCCCGCCGCGACACGTTCATTCACTGCGTCGACATGCTGGGCGGCGTCTGGCTGGGCTATCACGGCGGCCACGTCGGCAAGGCCGATCAGGTCTCCACCGGTGTCGACAAGTCGGTCCTGAGCGATATTCTGAAACGGCAAACCGAACTCCCCGAAGATTTCACACCGCATCCGAAAATCAAACGGCTCCTGTCGAACCGCCGTGAAATGGCCGAGGGCAAACGCCCGCTCGATTGGGGGGCGGCCGAAGCGCTGGCGTTTGGAACGGTCGTCGCCGAGGGCACCCGTCTGCGGCTCAGCGGACAGGACGTCGAGCGGGGCACGTTCAGCCATCGCCACGCCGTCTTGAGCGACTACGAAGACGGTCACACCTACACCCCGCTGAAACATCTCGCGCACGAACAGGGTCCCGTCGAAATCTACAACAGCCCGCTCTCCGAAGCGGGGGTGCTCGGATTCGAATACGGCTACAGCCTCGACTGCCCCGAGGGCCTCATCATCTGGGAAGCCCAATTCGGCGACTTCGCCAACGCGGCGCAAGTCATCTTCGATCAGTTCATCGCCAGTTGCGAGGATAAGTGGGACCGTCTCAGCGGCGTGGTCGTGCTATTGCCGCACGGTTTCGAAGGACAAGGGCCGGAACACTCCAGCGCGCGGCTGGAACGGTTCTTGAGTCTGGCGGCCGACGACAACATGCAAATCGTTTCACCCACCACGCCGGCGCAGATGTTTCATTGTTTGCGGCGGCAGGTGCTGTGCCGCTGGCGAAAACCCCTGATCGTGATGACTCCCAAGAGTTTATTGCGGCATCCCGAGGCGGTCTCCTCGCTCGACGATTGCGCCAACGGGCGGTTTCAATACGCGATTCCCGACGACCCCGACCGCGATCCGCAGGCGGTCAAGCGGATCTTGTTGTGCACCGGCAAGATTTATTACGAACTGATCGCCGAGCGGGAAGAGTGGGATCGCCACGACGTCGCCATCGTCCGCATTGAGCAACTCTATCCGCTCTATGAACAGGGACTCGACGCGATTCTCGCCGACTACGCCGAAGGGACCCCTGCAATTTGGGTGCAGGAGGAACCGGAGAATATGGGAGCCTGGCGCTATCTGTTTTGCCGCTTCGGCGAACGCCTATTCGGCCGATTTCCACTCTCGTGTATCTGCCGCGATTCCTCCGCCAGTCCCGCCACCGGATCCGCGCGAAGCCACCGCCTGGAACAAGACGTCCTCATCGCACGGGCGTTTCATCGCGAGTAACCGCTGCGCATGACTTCCTTCGACGATACTCTTCCCGTGATGATGACGCTGGCCGGGTTCATCAGCGCGGCGGTCTGGGCGCGAGCGGTACGCGACTACACACTTGCCCGCCTACCGCTGCTACAACGCGAAACCGGCCCGGTTCGCTGGGATCACTGGACGATTCTGGCTGCGTTAGCCGTATGGGTCGCAGTCGACATGGCCGTGGCATCCCTCATGCGGGCAGGCGGCGACGCCGATTTCATGGACCGCGTCCAAGCCAGCTGCTACGCGGGTCTC
>CALFYU010000487.1 GCA_937952455.1 uncultured Planctomycetaceae bacterium | reverse complement strand
TCATGCGACAACTCGACCAGCTTGAGCTTGCCCAGCAGCTTTTTGATTGCTTCGGCGCCCATCTCGATCTCGAATGAGCCTTCGCCGTATTTGGCGCGGGCTTGCCGTGCCTCTTCTTCGGTTAGCAATTGCCGTTCGCGGAGCGGAGTGTCCCCCGGATCAATGACGACGTAGTCCTGGAAGTAGATCACTTTTTCCAAGCTGGTCGTCTTCATGTTCAATAGCGACCCCAACCGGCTGGGCATCGACTTAAAGAACCAGATGTGCACCACCGGCGCCGCCAGTTCGATGTGCCCCATCCGCTTGCGGCGGACGCGGCTATGCGTGACCTTCACCCCGCAGCGGTCGCAGATCATCCCCTTGTACTTCATGCCGCGGTATTTGCCGCAGGCGCATTCCCAGTCCTTCTCCGGACCGAAAATCCGCTCGCAGAACAAGCCGTCCCGCTCCGGCCGGTAGGTCCGGTAGTTGATCGTTTCCGGCTTTTTCACTTCGCCGAACGACCAACTGCGGATATCGTGCGGACTGGCCAGTCCGATTTTCACCGCGCCGTAGTCGTTAATGCGATCGTAGGCTGCTTCGCCGGTGCTCACTGCACGCACTCCTAAAAAATGTGGGGGATGAGGCGTAACCGTCAGTTCGCGACGCGCAGGTGGCATGTCGCCACGGCACGACGCGGTCCCAATGCCACGTCAAATTCGATTCTTCTCAAGCTGCAGATTCAACGCCAACCCGCGAATCTCGTTGTTCAACACGTCGAAACTCGCCGGCGTACCCGCTTCCAGCGTGTTCTCGCCTTTGACCATCGACTCGTAAATCTTCGTCCGCCCTTCCACGTCGTCGCTCTTGACCGTCAACAACTCCTGCAGAATGTAGGCGGCTCCGTACGCTTCCAGCGCCCAGACTTCCATTTCCCCAAAACGCTGCCCGCCGAACCGCGCCTTGCCGCCTAGCGGCTGCTGCGTGATCAACGAATACGGACCGGTCGCCCGCGCGTGCACCTTGTCGTCCACCAAGTGGTGCAACTTGAGCATATAGATCCGGCCCACCGTGACCTTCTGGTCCAGCGGTTCTCCCGTCCGGCCGTCGAACAGCACCGACTTGCCGTCTTCGGGCAAACCGGCCGCCGTCAATTCGGACCGCAACGTTTCTTCCGAGGCACCGTCGAACACCGGGCAGACGGCGCGGTAACCCAGCTTTTCCGCCGCCCAACCGAGGTGCGTCTCCAAAATCTGTCCCACGTTCATTCGGCTGGGTACGCCCAGAGGATTCAAAATGATGTCGATCGGCGTCCCGTCTTCCAAAAACGGCATGTCCTCTTCGGGAAGAATCTTGGAGATCACCCCCTTGTTGCCGTGGCGACCCGCCATCTTGTCGCCCACCGAAATCTGACGCTTCGAAGCCACATACACCTTCACCATCTGCAACACGCCGCTGGGCAACTCGTCGCCCCGCTTCATCGAGTTGAGCATCTGGTTGCGGGCGTCGATGGCATCCTCCACCGCCGGCCAGGAATTCTTGATCACGGCATTACAGGCCGACTTCTTCTGGGGGCTGCGGATGTCCAGGCCTTCGTAATGGTTCAAAAATCCTTCGGCGAATTCGGCGACTGCTTTTTCATTCTCGTTGCTGCTGACGTTCTGGCCGTCGTCGTCGGCCAGCTTCTTGCCCAGTGCGGACTCGAACTCCTTTAAGAACACGCGAAACGCCTCGGCGATCGCCGCGTTCCCCTCTTGTTCCTTCGACTTCAGCTCCGCATCGAATTTCTTGCGCTCCGCCTCGGTGAGGCTCATCTTGCGCGAGAATTTCTGCGTGTCGATCACGATCCCCTCCACGCCCGAGGAGACTTCGAGACTTTCGTTTTTCACGTCTTCGCCGGCACGGCCGAAAATGGCGTGCAACAATTTCTCTTCTGGCGTCAATTCCGACTTCGCCTTCGGCGAGACCTTACCGACCAGAATGTCCCCGGCGCGGACTCGCGTGCCGATTTGCACAATCCCGTCCTCGCCCAAATGCCGCAGCGCCTTTTCGCTCACGTTGGGAATGTCCCGCGTTAACTCCTCGCGGCCCATCTTCGTCTCACGAATTTCCACGTCGAATTCATCGATGTGAATCGACGTGTACGTGTCGGATTTGACCATCCGCTCGGAGAGAATAATCGCGTCCTCGAAGTTATAACCTTCCCACGACATGAAGCCGACCAGCACGTTCCGCCCCAACGCCAACAGACCCTTGACCGTGGCGGCGCCGTCGCACAGGACCTGCCCCTTTTTGACCTTTTGTCCCATCGACACAATCGGCGTTTGGTTCAGGCAGGTCCGTTCGTTCAATCCGACGAACTTCTTCATCGGATACTTCCGGCCGTCGATCTCCACCACGTTGGCGTCGACGAATGTGACGGTTCCCGACTTCTCCGCCCGCACGAGCATTCCCGAGTTCTCGGCAACTGCCCCCTCAATCCCGGTGCCCACCAGCGGCGGTTCGGCGCTCAACAGCGGCCCCGCTTGCCTCGTCATGTTGGAGCCGATCAAGCCCCGGTTGGCGTCTCCTTGCTCGAAAAACTGAATCAACCCCGCCGAGACGCCCACCATCTGCCGCGGCGAAATGTCGATGTAGTTGATCTCGTCCGCACCCACCCACACAAAGTCGCTACGGTGACGCGCGATCACGCGGTCGTTGGTCAGCTTCCCCTTTTGCACGGGCGTATCCGCCGGGGCCAGGTAGGCCGACGATTCCTCGTCCGCACGCAGCCAGCAGATCTCGTCCGTCAGTTTCCCCTTGTTCACTTTGCGATAGGGGGTCGTCAGGAAGCCGTAATGATCCACTTTGGAGTACATGCTCAAGCTGGAAATCAGCCCGATGTTCGTGCCTTCCGGCGTCTCAATCGGGCAAATTC
This sequence comes from uncultured Planctomycetaceae bacterium, assembly GCA_937952455.1. Classification (GTDB taxonomy): domain Bacteria; phylum Planctomycetota; class Planctomycetia; order Planctomycetales; family Planctomycetaceae; genus Symmachiella. Next base: position 4,596 of record CALFYU010000487.1, on the reverse strand, counting down.
GGCCGTAGTGCGAAATGTGTACGTCGCGGACTTCGAAGCCGGCGCGCTTTCGGTTTAAGCCGCCCGGACCCAAAGCACTCAGGCGCCGCTCGTGCGTCAGCATCGACAACGGGTTCGTCTGGTCCACCACCTGAGAGAGTTCGCTGCGGCCGAAGAAGAACTCGATCGCCGCCGAGACGCTCTTGGGGTTCACCAGCGTCCGCGGCGTCATCTCCTCGACGTCCTTGTGCGTCATCCGTTCCTGCACGGTCCGCCGCAGTTTTAAGAACCCCTTGCGGATTTCGTCGGCGCCCAATTCATCGATCGTCCGCAATCTGCGGTTTCCCAGGTTATCGATGTCGTCCACGTAGGCCGTCGAGTCATTGAGCCGCAGCCGAATGATGTAACGGATCGCATTGATAAAGTCCTCGGCGCGGAGCGTCATTTCCGTGTCGGGCACGTCCTGGTTGAACTTGCGGTTGATGCGGAACCGCCCCACGCGCCCCAACCGGTAGCGGTTGACGTCGTAAAACTTTTCGCGGAACAGGTCGATCGCCTTGTCCAATTGCGGAGGATTTCCAGGACGCAATCGCTGATAAATCCGCAACAGCGCTTCCTCATGGCTGCAGGTGTTGTCTTCCTCCAGGCTGTTGAGAATCAACGGATCTCTGACCTCTTCGATCACGGCGATCGACTTCAGCCCCGACTCCTTGATCTCGTCGTGCATTTTCTCGGTGAGCGTTTCACCGGTTTCGGCGATGATCTCACCGCAGCGGTCGTGGCCGGGAGGAAACACGATGTCCGCCGCCGCCACTTTGCCCAGCGTCTTTTCCAGGCTGGCCGGAGACGTTTTGGCGTCGGTCACTTCATAAAACAGCCGCAACAGCGACTCGTCGGTCGAGTACTCGGCGTCCATCGCCCGCAAGAGCGTCAACGCCGAGAATTTCCCGCTCTGGTCGATGCGGACTCCCAGCCCCTCTTTCTTGGAGATGTTCAGCTCGATCCAACTGCCCCGCTCGGGAATCACTCGGCAGGAATAGCTCGGCTTGCCTCCCGGTTCGGCCGTCGAGACGAAATCCACGCCCGGCGAGCGGTGCAACTGGCTGACCACCACCCGTTCGGCGCCGTTGATGATGAATTCGCCCCCGCCGATCATGATCGGCATGTCGCCCAGATAGACTTCCTCCTCGATCGGCTGCTCCTTGTTTAGGCGCAGCCAGACGCGGAAGGGGCGGCCGTAGGTCAGCCGCAACTGGACGCACTCGGTCGGCGTGTAGCGGGGTTTCCCCAACTCGTACTTGACGTATTCCAGCGAATACTGCCCGTCGTAGCTCTCCACGGGGAAAATCTCGCGGAGAATGGCTTCCAGGCCTTGATCCTTACGCTGCCGCGGAGGGACGCCGACCTGCAGGAACTCCGCATAGGAAGCTGTTTGAATTTGCGTCAGGTCGGACAGTTCAAATGTGTCGGGGATTTCACCAAAGTTGCGAACTTCATCAAAAATCAACGTGCGTTGGTGAGGTATGGGCATGCGTGGCTCTCTTAATTCCTAGGTTCTGCCTAGAACCAGTTACCAAACCCGGTTGCGCCTGTTCGTGAATCTATCATGAAAAGTGCGGGCAACGCGTCAGAAGGTTTTGAAACCGGTTGTAGTGTGCACAGCGGCGGAAACTGGAGGTTAGTTCATAAACGGCTTCCCTCCGCAACTCTCCTCGGCGTTGTCAAACTTCGCGCAAGCCGTGACGGCGACGGGCAGCCGCAAGGCCGCGCAGCGTCAATGAGGGTTGAAGATTTTGTGACCGAATGAGGGACAACTCTTAGCCAATTTGCAGGAGGGCAATTCGTGAGCAACAGCGACGACTCTTGAAGGATCGCGACGAGGGTTTGCCGATCAGTGCGAACAAGCGGGCGATTGACCGCGCGCGCACGCCGTGACGTTGTAACTGCGGCCGGCTTCGCCGCCGCGGGCGTCACTCGGCCGAAATCGCTCTGGCGTTCCACGGCCATCCGCGCAATTGCCAGATTGCACCCGTTAGAGAGCATCTCCAAACGCCTGCATGACCACAAACCGACCGGCGACCCCGCACGGGTGGCCCCACTCCAACAGATCCGCACGAAAAATGCGCTCCGCCGAACTCTCACGGCCACCTCGTATCCGACAATCACTTCCGCGCGCGGCGCGCACCACTGCGTTACGCCGCGATTATTTGACCTCGGCGGTCCCGCCGGCGGCTTCGACTTCCGCCTTGAGCTTCTCCGCGTCGTCCTTCGAGATTCCTTCTTTGAGCGGCTTGGGCGCGCCTTCCACCAATTCCTTGGCTTCCTTCAGACCCAATCCCGTCGCGGCACGCACGACTTTGATCACGGGAATCTTGCTGTCGCCGAATCCGGTGATAATCACGTCGAACTCGGTCTTCTCAGCCGCGGCTTCGCCGCCGCCGTCGCCGCCGCCCGCCGGGGCCATCATCACGGCGCCGCCACCGGCCGGCTCGATCCCATGGTGGTCCTTCAAATAGTCCGCCAGCGCCTTCGCTTGCAGCAACGTCAATCCGGCGATCTTGTCGCCCAGTTCCACAGTTGCTTCATCGTATTCCACAGCTTCAGCCGTCGCCATGATCCGTTTTCCTTTCTCAGCACATCAAAAACTTTGGACGCGTATATGGGATTTATGCAGATTTACTGGCAGGAAAACTCACGAGCCGACGCCCCCATCGACGTACAACAAACTCTACTAGCTTCCGGCCGCAACTTAAAACTCGACTTGAACCAACCCAGCCCCACGCTACTCTTCGCGTTCGGAATGGGCTTTGACTTGTCCGGAAACCCGGCCCCCAGGGCCCAGCAAGGCCCCGACCAACCGGCTGCCCGGGCTGAGCGCCAAACCCGCAATCTGGCCGATCAATTCCAGTCGGCCCGGACTCTTACTGAGAGCTTCGACGTCCGCGGCCGACAATGTCGTGCCGTCAACCGTCCCCCCTTTGATCTCCAGTCCTTTGATCTCTTTGGCCCATTTGGCCATCTCCTTCGACAGGGCCACGATATCCTCGCAGCCCCACACCAACGCCGAGGGACCCTCCAAAATCGGATCCAACGCCGAAATCCCCGCCTCATTGAGCGCCATCCTGGCCAAGGAGTTCTTGACCAGCATCAAAGAAACCTCCTTTTCACGGAGACTCAGCCGCAACTGGTTCGTTGTGATGGCATCGACCTTCGAAGGATCGACGACCAGGAGCTCCTGCACGTCGCCGATGCGATTTCGCACATCCGAGGCGATCATTTCCTTAATGTATTTACTCATAGCAATTAACGATCAATTCTTGTCAGTACGGGCGCAATGCGACCGACTTGAGAGATAACTTCGATTGCCGCCAACATTCCCATCGACCGGGGGCTACTCGCGTACACTAAACCAACGAACGCGAAAAGTCACGCGTCCGGAGCGATTTCTATGCCGAAAGCACTGAAATTCCCAGAAAAACCGGGCGGTGACGCAAATCACACCCCCTGCCGTGACCGAAACCTTGCCGCTTGCAGCCGCCAATCTGCTCCACAAATCCGGAGCAGCGGACCTCCGTACGCAAGTTCCGCCTCACACCGCAATCCCGATTCCCGGGCTGTGCGTGGCCGAGAGGCTAATCCCACGCACATAGACCCCCTTGGACGCCGAGGGCTTCATCGCCCGAATTTGCTTGATGAACGCCTCTATATTTTCCACCAACTGCTGCTCACTGAACGACAATTTGCCGACCAGACAATGCACGTTTCCGCCCGCGTCGGCGCGGAACTCCACCTTTCCCGCCTTATATTCCTTGACTGTCCCAGCCACGTCCTGTGTCACGGTGCCGGCCCGCGGCGAGGGCATCAATCCCCGTGGACCCAGCACGCGCCCCAGCGGTCCGACCACACCCATCATGTCCGGGGTGGCGATCGCCGCGTCGAAGTCCAACCAGCCGTCTTTGATCTTGTCGGCCAGCTCCTTGCCTCCTACATAGTCCGCACCCGCCTCTTCCGCAGCAGTCGCGTTCTCGCCCTGGGCGAAGACCAAGACCCGCTTCGATTTACCGATACCGTGCGGCAATACGATCGAGCCGCGGACCATCTGGTCGGCCTGGCGAACGTCGATCCCCAATCGCATCACGACCTCCACGGACTGGTCATATTTGCAGGGAGTGATGCCCTTGGGCAGTGTTCCTTCCAGCCCCTTGAGTTTCGCGACCGCTTCTTCCAAGCCGACGCTCGTCAGACCCTCGACTTGTTTCAACAGAAACGTGTGCCGCTTTGAATGCTTTGCCATCATCAAGCCTCGAAATACACCTTACAACTGTCTGATCAATTTGCCCGCCTCACAATCCCCGGCGGCAGATTCCGGCCGCGATTAGTTGACGACTTCCAGCCCCATGCTCCGCGCCGTGCCGGCGATAATCCGGGCCGCATGTTCGATGTTCGGAGCGTTGAGATCTTCGAATTTCGTCTTCGCAATCTCCTCTAGTTGGGCCTGGGTGACCTTGCCCACCTTCTCCTTCTTGGGATTGCTGGACCCCTTGGCGATCTGCGCCGCTTGCTTGAGCAACACGGCCGCCGGCGGGCTTTTCAGGATAAAATCGAACGAACGGTCGT
>CALFYU010000486.1 GCA_937952455.1 uncultured Planctomycetaceae bacterium | reverse complement strand
GAGCGGCGACGGTATTGGTGGATGCTTTCCCCCGGCGCCCGGCTCTGCTGGGGGGTATGCCCATGTCTGTGAGAAGCCCGTGCCGCCAGTACCGATTGCACCGAATCGTCCGTTTGCATCGACAGCGGGTCTTGGCAAAAACCCAAAGCACAGGAAAACCACGCAAGACAAGTAAAGCAGATAATCTGTGCGTGTCGAAGAAAAGAGATGAACGGGCAACGCCTGACTGTCGGGCGTACGAAGTGTTGATACCTTTAGGGGAATACGGAGAGATGAAACAAGCATTTTGGATCTCCGTCGCCGCCGGGCTGCTCTTGGTCGCGTGCGACGGAATTACCGCCAAAGCAGGATATTGTGGAGCAGCGAATTACTCCTGCTGTCCCACCTCCTGTTGTGCCCCCAGTGGGGACTATTGTGCTGCGAAGACGAACTGCTGCACCTGCTATAAGCAGGTTCGGGAAGTGAAATGGGAAAAGGAAGAATATACGTGCTGCAAAACCGTGTATGACACCGTCTGCGAAAAAGTGCCGGTGCAGTGCGTCCGCAATGTTTATGAAACGCGTTATCGCGACTGCTGCTACACGGTCTGCAAGCCGGTCTACAAGACTTGCTACCGCGAAGTCTGCTGCACGGTGCGCCGTCCGGTTTACAACACCTGCTACCGCGAAGTCTGCTGCAAGGTCTGTAAGCCGGTCTACGAAACCTGTTACCGCGACGTGTGCTACACGGTCTGCAAGCCGGTCTACAAGACCTGCTACCGCGACTGCTGCTACACTGTTTGCAAGCCGGTCTACAATACTTGCTACCGCGACGTCTGCTGCACGACCTACAAGCGCGTCTGCGAAACCAAGTATCGCGACCACTGCTACACGGTCTGCAAGCCGGTCACGGAAACCAAAACGGTCGACGTCTGCTGCGGCGAGTGGAAGACGGTGACCGAGCACTGCCCCGGTCCGGTGGTCTGCAAGTGCGTCTGCGATCCCGGCACGTGGGAAACCAACTGCTGCGGCTGCTGTGTTTACAAGCCGGGCTGCTGCCGGATGGTCAAAGTTCAATGTCCGGGTACGACGATTTGCCGCAAGGTCTGGTGCCCCAAGACGGTGCAAAAGACTGTTTGCTGCACCCGTTACGTGACGGAAACCAAGCATTGTCGCGTGCCTTACACCTGTGTGAAATGCATCCCCTGCACGACGACCAAGAAGGTTCCGTACACGACCTGCCACTACGTCCGCGAATGCAAGACGCGTCGCGTGCCGTACACAACCTGCACCATGGTTCGCGAATGCTGCCACAAGCGCGTGCCGTACCGCACCTGCCGCATGGTGACCGAATGCGTGACCCGCAAGGTTCCGTACACGACCTGCACTTACAAGTGTGAATGCATCAAGAAGAAGGTCCCGTACACGACTTGCGAACACGTGACGCAAACCTGCACCCGCAAGGTTCCGTACTGCGTCTGCAAGCAGGTCTGCGAGACCCGCTACGTGACCAAGCGTCGCTGCGTGCCGCGTCAGGTTCAAGTCAAGTGCACCCGTTGCGTACCTCGCGTCTGCTGCAAGATGGTTCCGGTTCAGGTCTGCTGTCCGGCCGATCCGGGGTGTTGTGCCCCGTCGGATTGTGCGGCTCCGCAAACCTGTTGCGAGTCCAAGTAACTGGCACGGACCGCATCGCAAGCCGCTTTCGCCTTAGGGCTGCGGAGGGGCTTGTTCGGCGGCAAACGTTGTAACACTTTGCCCGTTCGACAGGGGCCGGCTGAAAAGCCGGCCCCTGTTTTCGTTTTGTCATCTCACAATTCGCAATCAAGCGACACGCATCGCATAGGGCCGGTTTCGCGGGCCGTCGCCGTTTCGCGTGAGTGAGATCGCTTTCGTCCGCTCCAGCCGGACCTTTATTTTTGGAAAGACCGATTCAATCGTTATAGCTTTTCCGGCCGATACAGTTTACGAGGCGGGCACACCTGTGTGCGGGCCGTTGCGCACCGGTTGCCGGTCCCGCGCGAACCATCTCGTTTCGGCCAGGAGCGACATTCACGATGAACATATTGGTCACCGGAGGAGCGGGTTACGTCGGCGTACCGTTGGTCACCGCCCTGTTGGACGCGGGGCATCAGGTTACGATCGTCGACAACTTCATGTTCGGCTTCGAGTCGGTGCTGCACCTCGTGTCGCGGCCGAATTTGAAGATGATCAAGACCGACGTCCGCAACGAGGACCTCTCGTATCTCGACGATAAGGACGTGGTCTTTCACCTCGCCGCCATCAGCGGTTATCCCGAGTGCGAAGCCAATCCCAACTCCGCACAGCGAATCAACCTTGACGCCTCGATTCGCATCGCCGAATACCTCGCCAAGGATCAACTGCTGGTCTTCGCCTCGACGACCAGCATCTATGGCGCCTCGGGCACAGTCAGCGACGAAGAGACCGAAGTCGCGCCGGTTAGCCTTTATGGCATGACCAAGCTGCAAGCCGAACGAGTGATCATGCAGCGCGAGAACTCGATCTCGCTCCGCTGGGCGACAGTGTTCGGCGTCGCCCCCCGCATGCGGTCGGGGTTGATGGTCAATGACTTTGTGCAAAAAGCGATTCACGAAGGGACGCTAGTGCTCTATTCCGGCGACTCGAAACGGACGTTCATGCACGTCAACGACAGCGTCGCCGGCTACCTGTTCGCACTGGAGCACGCCGACAAGATGACGGGCGGAGTTTTCAACATGGGCAGTGAGGAGCTGAACTTCTCCAAACGGGATATTGCCGAAAACATCCGCCGCTATGAATCGTTCGAGATCGTCGATTCGAGCATGTGCGACAAAGACGTGCGGCACTTTTACGTTTCGTACGCCAAAGCCAAAGCACTGGGATTTCAATGCCAATACTCGCTGGATGACGGCATCGTGGAATTGATCAAGCTGTATCGATTCTTCAATCCACACTCGTTCATCAAGGCGATCTGAAGGAAGTGGTCGGTGGTCAGTAAGAGTAGGCGGTACGCAGAGGGCAGTAGGCAGAAAAAGAGCCATGTACGAATTTGGCGTTCATAACGAGCCTCAAGCCTGTGGTCTCAGGCCTTAGGCCTTATTGGGGAGACCTGCGGTCGGGATCGTGCGGGGCCGAGAGACCCGCGCACAACGTTAATAGTGGCCACTCGCAAAGCGGAGAACGGTCGTTGACGACGATTGAAAAAAATGGCGTGCGGCTGGCGACTTTGATCAGGGTGGCGGACCGCGCAGCGGGGTTGAGCTTTTTCTCCGAGGATGGCGACTTTATCCAAGTCGGCATGTGGGGCTACGACTCGGGTAAGCACTTGCAGGCCCACATTCACAACGTCGTGCCGCGGCAGATCGATCGCACGCAGGAAGTGATCTGCGTACTCGCCGGGCGCGTCAGGTGCACCGTGTTCGACGAGGCAGAGGAACATGTCGACGACGTGACGCTCGACGCGGGGGACGTCATGGTGATGTTGCGCGGCGGGCATAGCTACGACATCCTCGAGGACGGGACGCAGGTGTTGGAAGTCAAAAACGGCCCCTATCCCGGGGCGGAGGTGGATCGGAGGCGGTTCGGCGGTGAGTGACGTCAAGGTTCATCTCGGCTGCGGCAAACGGGAGATGCCGGGTTACCTGCATATCGACCTGGCCGATTTTCCACACATCGACCATCGGCATGATATTGCCACGCTCCCCATGCTGGACGACGACAGCGTGGGACTGATCTATGCTTCGCACGTGTTGGAATACTTCGATCGCATCGAGGTCGCGAACGTGCTGCGCGAATGGCGGCGGGTGCTGGCGGCGGGGGGTACATTGCGATTGGCGGTTCCCGATTTTTCCGCGTTGACCGAGGTCTATCGCCGGCACGGCGATCTCGATTTGGTGATCGGGCCGCTCTTTGGCCGCTGGCAGATTCCGGGAACCGACACCGTCGTATTCCACAAAACCGTCTACGACTTTGACGCGCTGCAAAGCGTATTGCATGACGCCGGTTTTGCCGGCGTGCGCCGCTGGGATTGGCGAGAGGTCTTCATCGGCGAATTGGCCGGATACGACGACTACTCGCAGGCCTATGTGCCGCACATGGACAAAGAACACGGTCAATTGATCAGCCTGAATGTGGAAGCCACGAAATGACCTTCATCCATCAAATCGAACCGTATCTGACCGAGAACGACATCGCCGCCGTGACGGAGTACCTCCGCTCGGGGGGATGGCTGACCGAATTCCAAAAGACGGCGGAATTCGAAGAACGCCTGGCAGAGTTTGTGTCGGCCAAACATGCCACGGTCGTCACCAGCGGAACGGCGGCGCTGTATCTGTCGCTGCTGGCCCTGGGAATCGGTCCGGGCGATTCGGTGATCGTGCCCGATTTTACGATGGTCGCCACGCCGAACGTCGTGCGTTGGGCGGGAGCGGAGCCAATCCTGTGCGACATTGATCCGCAGACGCTCTGTTTGGACTTGAGCAAGGTGCGGCTGCGTCCCGATACGCTGGCGGTGATCTACGTGCCGATCAACGGCCGCAGCGGCGACATGCAAGAGGTGCGTCAGTACTGCCGGCGGCATGGGTTGGTATTGATCGAAGACGCCTGCCAGGCGCTCGGTTCGCGTTCCGGCGGACAATGTCTGGGCACGTTCGGCGACGTCGGTGTGTTTTCGTTCACACCGCACAAGATCATCACCACCGGACAGGGGGGAGCGGTCGTCACCAACAACGACAACGTGGCGGCGAAAATCCGCAAGCTCAAGGACTTCCACCGGACCAAACCGGGAGTTGATCAACACGACGGGATCGGCTTCAATTTCAAGTTCACTGATCTGCAAGCGGTGATCGGCATCGAACAACTGAAGATCATCCAGCAGCGGATCGAGCAGCGGCGCAACGTCTGGCGGACCTATGCGGACGAGTTAGCCGACGTCGAATGGTTGGAGTTTTTGCCGCTGGATACCAGCGATGCCGTGCCGTGGTTTGCCGACGTGCTGCTGAAGGGGGTGGACAAACAACCGTTCCTGAATTATTTGAAACAGCAGGGAATCGGCGGGCGGACGTTCTATCCGCCGCTGCACACGCAGCTTCCGTATGCCGGACAAGTCCGCGAGTTTCCGGTCACGACCGACATCGCGTCGCGGGGGGTATGGCTGCCGTCGTCGATTCAATTGCCTGCGGAGGATTTGCGGCGCGTGATCGATACGATCCGAGCGTATGACGGCCCCAAATCCGAGGTATCACAAACACAGTTACCGGGACCGCACTGGGGCCTGAAGCAATCGGCCCCTGAAACTCAAAGTTCTTCGTCCGATTGACGTTTTCCGCTGGAGGGAACCCAGGTGTTCACGCCGCCGGAGAGATTGCGAATGTCTTCGGCGGTGGGGGGGCGGTTTGAGCCGGGCAATTCGGATGGCTTGACCCGCTTGACTTTGACTTTCACCTTCTCTTTTTTCGGCGCGAAGCCGAGCAGCGGCCCGTAACGCTCTTTCAAAGTCCGTCCGTCGCTGTGATCGCGAATGAGCCAGACGAGAATGACGACGACGATGATGATTCCGCCGCCGATGGCAAACGTGCGGTCCGGGTCGGGGCTGAACAGCAGGATCGTTACGCTGCCGAACAACAATCCGGCGGCGACGACGAATGCCGCTGCAAAATAGGCGACCGCTTTGTCGCCCGATCGTCCGCGGTTTTTACCAGCCACAATTGCGCCTCCCGACGCTACCTGGTACCTCGCACACCGTGGTCACCGCGTCGCTGAGCAGCCTGCAACAAAGGGACAAACGTCCCACACTGGAGGCCGGCGGGCCGTTAAATCTCCCAGCCGAGCCAGTGCACGAAGATGTCGAGGTACAAGACCCACAACATCAAACACAAGACGAAACACAACCCCACGTAATTCGCGGCGATCATGACCCGTTCACTTGCCGGTTTACCACGAATGCCTTCCCAAATCAAGAAGACCATATGCCCGCCGTCGAGTACGGGGATCGGCAGGAAGTTCAAGACGGCGAGGCTAACGCTGAGCAAACCCAGGAACCACAACAGGTCGCCGAGTCCCCGCTCCGAAAAGTAATACGCCGTTTCCGCAATTCCCAGCGGTCCCCGCAACGCCTTGGGAGAGACTCGGCCCGTGGCCAGGTTTCGCAACGTGAGGTAGATCTCCAACAGCGACGTCTTTGAGCGATTGTACGCCAACACCATGCTATCGCCGTAGGTCTCCGCCTTGCGGCGGTCGGTGAGCAAGCTGAGATGAATTCCGCGAATGGGCAAGTACCATTCGCGACCGGCTTGGCTGCACGGCTGGGGGGCCAGTTTTTTGGTTGTATATTCCTCCCCCGAATCCTGTTCGGACACCCGCAGGACGACCTGTGATTCGGGATGTTGCTGCATCATCCAGAACGCGAACGCCCAGTTGACCGGTTCCTTGCCGTTGAAGACAATCGGTCCGTCGTCAGTAATGGGCGGAAAGAACTCGATGCTTTTCACAAAGCTCGGCTTTCCGCTGCGGTTGACTTCTCCGGCGGCGGGGCTTCCCTCTTCCACCTTAAGCACCAAGGGAATTACTTGATAGCCGATGCCGATGGCGGGAATCGTCAGCGGATCCGATGGCGCGCTTGGGGTTTCGGTCCAACCCGGACGGTCGTCCGGGGTGATCGTCGATTCGATCGACTCCTCCTTGCCGGAGGTACTCCGCTTGACGCGAATCTTAATCTCCTGTCCGTGCAGCCCGGCCAAATAATCCGGCAGTTCCAAGGCATTCAAATCCGCGCCGACTTCGCGTTCCCCGTCGGCCTCACTGATGATGTGCGTGATTTTGTCGTCGACGGCCAGCGGCGGATTGGCCTGTTTCGCCGGCGACCCGTCTTGTATGGCGGTGATCGGTCCGATATCCATCTTCAGCCCCAGCGTGTGAAAATAGTTGGGGCCGGTCTTGATTTCGACGGTTTCGACGTCCTGTTTGTTGAGTCCGCGTTTGACGGTGAACGTGACCTCCCGGTCGCGGCGGCGGGCCAAGACATTTTGCAGATCGGCGTATCCCGTGACGTCAACCTCGTCGATCTTGACGATTTCGTCCCCTCCCTCGAACGGCGGACTGGCATTGGCCGCCGCAGTGCCAGGAGCAGTCACGTTCCCTTGCCCCTCGGGAATCGGCGGCAGCCGCAGGCCCGAACTGGGGGCCACACCCACGTGCGGAATCATGCCGGTCTTGGGCGTGAGCGTCGCTTCGAATTCCGTCTCGGTGACCTTCACGTCATCATAAATCCGGCGGATGCCTTTCACGTGCACATCGCCTGAAGACAACGCAATTTCCTGCTGGAGATCGATGAAACGCAATGGACGGCCGGTGCGGTCATTGACTTGAGTGAATTCGTCCCCCGTTCGCAAACCGGCCACCCAGGCCGGGTCGCCCGGGGTGGTATGGCCCACGATGGCCGGGGTGAACTCGACTCCCAGTTTGAACGCGAACAGAAAAAACAGCACCGACGTCAGCATGTTCATGACTACGCCGGCGGAGATGATCGCCATCCGCTGCGGGACCGACTTCGACGTATAAGAGCGCGGATCTTCTGCGAGATCTTCGTCGGTCTCCTGGCTGGGATCCATGTCGTCTTGGCCGAGCATCTTGACGTAGCCGCCGAACGGGATCAGCGAGAGCGCATATTCCGTTTCGCCCCAAGTCCGCGACCAGATCACCGGTCCGAAACCGATGCTGAACCGCTCGACGTTGACGTCGCACCACTTGGCGACGGCAAAGTGGCCCAACTCGTGGATAAAGATCACAAAACCCAGCCCCAGCGCCGCCAACAGAATGCTGGGAACCGAACTCAACGACAAGGCTAGGATTGCCACTTCTGTATCTCCTCTCGCGCCCAACCGTCCTGCCGCAATAATTCGGACATGGTCGGATCGGGGTCGAAATCGTGAGCCTCAAGTATCGCGCGACACGCGCGAGGAATTTCGGAAAATCGCAGGTCGCCCGCCAAAAACCGGGCGACCGCCCCTTCGTTCGCGGCGTTCAACACTGCCCCGCACGTCCCTCCCCGCTCGGCGACTTCAAATCCCAATGCCAAACCGGGGAAGGTCTCAATATCCGGCGGATCAAATTGTAGGGTCATGCCGGCCGACCAGTCCAGTTTGCGCGCTACGCCGGGAACCCGTCGCGGATAAGTCAACGCGTACTGAATCGGCAGTTTCATGTCCGGGGGCGACAACTGGGCGATGACCGAGCCGTCCACGAACTCCACAAAGGAATGTATGATCGATTGTGGGTGAATGACAACTTCAATTTGATCCACGGATAGCCCAAACAGCCATTTTGCCTCGATTATTTCGAGCGCCTTGTTCATGAGCGTTGCCGAATCGATGGTGATTTTGGCCCCCATATCCCAGGTCGGGTGCGCCAATGCCATTTCCGGCGTCACATCCGTCAGTTTGTCTTTGCTCCACCCCCGAAACGGCCCCCCGCTGGCGGTCAGCACGACCCGTTTCACTTCGCTGGGCTGTCCTGACTTCATCGCCTGAAAAATGGCGCTGTGTTCGCTGTCGACCGGAATCACCGTCGCCCCGTGCTCGGCGGCCGCCGACATCATCAACGGACCCGCCATGACCAGCGGTTCCTTGTTGGCAATTCCCACCCGTTTGCCCGCACAAATCGCCGCCAGTACGCCCCGCAAACCGGCGACGCCCACGATTCCGCAGATGACCACGTCCGCATCGTCCGCCGCAGCGGCTTCCTCGATGGCGGCGGGGCCGAAACACAATTCCGTTCTGGGGGCAAATTCCGCTGCTTCGACGCGGCTTCTAAGGCTTTCGTCGCTAATGACCGCCCGGCGGGGATGATGTTCCCGGCTCTGTTTCGCCAGTTGCCGCCAACTGGTGTGTGCCGTCAGGCCCACGATCTGCATGCCGCTTCCCAAGCCGCCGACGACTTCCAGGCAGCTCGTCCCGCTGGAACCGGTCGAGCCGAGGATTGCGATGCGGTTGTGCGGGGAATCGTCATTCATGCAGTCAACATCACGGCGGAATGGATCGGCGCTGGTAGGGAAAGCGAAGACACGGGGTCGTGTGCGCGAAAAATACCGCCGCAACCGGAGGGAGAAATTGATATTATGCCAGTCCAGCGGGCGAAGAGACGGACGAGACCGGCGGGGACAAGGCGCGCCACCGGGAAACCGCGCGCCGATTGTTCCGCTCTCAGGACAACTCCCGATGCCCGGCCACCGGCGAATCAGCGGCTGATTTTAGAAGTTGCCCCCATTTACCGCAAGTGGCATTCAGCAATGACGTAACGGCGTTTGCATCGCGTTTTTGAGAAAGTGTCCCATGATATCCGATCCGGTTCCCGCACCCATGCCGACCACCCAGTTTCGATCTAAACATCGTCTACAACAACGAATAGAACACGCCCCAATCTGTAGTCGCCATGACCAACTGACAATCGGCCCACAATTCCCCTTAAGTCGTTCCTAGGCAGCGTACAATAGAACAATAGCGTCCACATGTCCTGACCGCTGCTGCCAGCCCTATAGTCTACGGTCTAAAGCCTACAGCCTTTTCACTCAAGCCTGTCCCCACAAGCCTCAAGCCTATTCAGCCATGTCCTACCTCGACATTGTCAACGAACTGCAAAACGCCTTCCCCAAGCCGGTCTCGGACCGAATGCACGATTCTTATTTTGTATTTTCCTTCATGCGGGCGCTCGATCAGTTGGATGCGATGAAATCGGTCAAACCGCTGTTGGGGCAGCCGGTGGAGTTGGATTACGATCGCGCCCGCCAGCGGCGGATTGAGGTCGCGCCGCATACGGTCGAAGAGGTTTCGCAAGAGCTGGTTGGTTATCTGTCCGGCATGTTCATCTGGGGACATCCCCGATCGCAGATTAACGTCGTCCCCTCCCCCACGATTCCCAGCGTGATCGGCGGGCTGCTGCCGTCGATCTATAATCCCAACCTGTGCAGCGACGAATCGGCACGGGGCGTCGTGATGGCCGAGTTGGAAGCGACCGCCATGACGGCCGATCTGCTGGGTTACGATCCGGAGCAGGCAGGCGGATTCTTTACCTTTGGCGGCACCGGAACGTCCCTGTACGGGGCGAAAATCGGGCTCGAAAAATGTTCTCCCGGCACGATGACGCACGGCGTCCGCGAACCGGCGCATCTGGTTTGCTCCACGCAGGCGCACTACGCCTGCCAGACGGTGGCGGGTTGGCTGGGGTTGGGGCATGATCATGTGGTCCAGGTGCCCACCGATCCGGAAAACGCCATCCGTCCCTGCTTGTTAGAAACGCACTGTCGCGATCTTCTGAAAAGCGGTGAAAAGATTGCCGCGATCGTCGCCACGATGGGCACGACCGACGCGTTTGGGTTGGATGACCTGCAAGCGGTCTATGAAATCCGCGAGCAGTTGGTTGACGACTTCGACTTGGACTATCGCCCGCACATCCACGCCGATGCCGTAATCGGCTGGGCCTGGTCGGTGTTCAACGACTACAAGTTTGAAACCAACCCCTTAGAGTTTCCCCGCCGCACGATTCGTTCCTTGGCCGGAACGCGGCGGCGTATCAGGCACCTGCAACTGGCCGATTCAATCGGCATCGATTTTCACAAGACCGGTTTCACGCCTTATATCTCGAGCCTGTTTTTGTGCAAAGACGCCGCCGACCTGCGGCTGATTACTCGCGACGAGAAAACGACACCTTACCTATTTCAAAGCGGCCATTACCATCCCGGCAAATACACGCTGGAGACGACGCGCAGCGGCAGCGGGCCGATGGCGGCGCTGGCGAATCTGCGGCTGTTCGGCAAGGACGGCATGCGTGCGCTGTTGGGGCATCTGGTGACGATGGCCGAATCGCTGCGGGAACACCTGGAAAGCCACCCGGCGATTCACGTGCTCAACGGCGAAAACTTCGGCCCCGTGACGCTCTTTCGCGTGTATCCCGACGACGTCGACACGTTCTCAGTTCCCGACCGAGAACAATCCGACGTCCGCTACCGGGACCAGCTCTTAAAATACAACGCCTACAACCGCCGCGTCTTTGAACTGATCCAAGCAGAGGCCTTGCAAGGCCGCGGCGTCGTGCTGTCGCTGACCGACTGTTACCGAGAAACTGAATACGGCGAACCGATCGTGGCGCTCAAGTCCTACATCATGAGCCCGTTTTCGACCGAGTGGTACGCGGGGCAGGTGCTGGAATCGGTGCTGCGGGCGCGGGAGTTGGTGGCAGGGGAGTTTTTGAAGGAGTAGCGGCTCGCTTATGAGTGTGTGGTCACCGGCTACCACCGCTTGAAAATCCAGCGGCAGCAGCCAGCGGACATCCTTCATTGTATCAGTTCAACTGGCAATTGTTTCTTAAAAGCGCTTGTGCAATATGTTTAAGGCAGATGAAATTCTTAAGGTTCGTTCCGTCCATCCATTTGATGGCTTCAATTCGATAGAGTTAGCGATTGAAGCAGCCAAACGTGATCCAAAGGCGAAAAAGTCTGCCAGAGACAGCAAAACGATCACAGGAGTCGTTATCTAATGCGTATTTTATTGCGACAGATCAGCTTCCTTAGTTTTGTCCAATGGAAAAACAGTTCAATTCACGGCAACGGCAAGTCATGTTGATTGGACGATTGTCCAATCATGCGCCAAACCAATTACCGGCGCAGAATCGCCTTGTGGCCAATTGTTCTTGCAATTCCCGGGAGACTCACGACCTCACGCGTGGGGCCGGCGCGGAATTTTTGAAAGTCGTGTCGGCAAGAAAGTTGTCGCAATTGTTTGCAACGAACGTGACATATTCCTGTATGTCGACAAATGTCATCCGTTGCTGTTTGGGGTTCTTTCTGTTGAAGATTTTGGAGAGGATTCGTTCATGTTATCCTGGGACGACGCAATTTAATGCGTGGGTAGTCGCCAAAACTGCTGCACTTCGACATCCTTTGCTTGACTTCGTAAAAAAGGATTGTCCACCCAGCAGCACGGTAGTATCTTAACTGTAGGCAGACACTCGAAAGGCTTTTGATTCATGGCCACCACTGACACCCACTCCAAATCGCATGATAGCGAAACTGCATTGATCGGGCTGGAACCGGGAGACCATCTCGATCAAGCCACCTTTCATGCGCGGTATGAATCCGTTCCCGATGATGTTAGCGCCGAACTTGTCGGAGGTATTGTGTTCATGCCTGCAGCACTAAGATTTGACCATGGCGAGATACACACGGAGATCATGGGTTGGTTATCCGCCTACAAAGGTGCTACTCCCGGAACTCGTGCCTTCGACAACGCCTCCGTCATTCTCGCCGACGACAGCGAACCGCAGCCGGACGCATCTTTGATTATTCGGCCCGAATGTGGTGGACAAACGACACTGCGGGATGGCTATATCTGCGGGCCGCCGGAATTGGTCGTTGAAGTTGCCTTGAGCAGTGCGGCATACGACTTGCACGCCAAACGCCGCGACTATGAAAAGTATGGTGTCGGTGAGTATTTGGTTCTTGTCTTACGAGAACAACGGGCCGTCTGGTTCGTACGCGAGGGCGACGCCTTCACCGAAATGCCGCCCAGCGACGACGGGCTGCTCCGCTCGCGGCTATTCGGCGGTTTATGGCTCGACCCGGCGGCCATATTTGCCTGCGATACGAGGCGTGTGCACGAAGTCCTGGGGCAAGGCCTCGCATCCGACGACCATCGCCGCACGGTCAAGCGGTTGGGCACGGCCAAATAACCGGCCCATACGTAGCTTGTCTCAATTACGGTGAAGCGAGCGCATTTTGTCCGCATGTTTCACGACCCACCCTGCGGCGTAGCCGGCAAGCAGAGCGACGCTGATACAAGCCACAAATGCGATTGCGAGTTGGGGAAAAGGCAATAGAAAGCACAGAGCGAGCAGGACCGGCGTTGCGGAGAATCGAATCAACATGAGCGCGAGGAAGGCATAGCGATGGCGGGAGTCCATGAGATGCAATGATTCCTGCGGCATGTCGCGTAACTTGCTCATGAAGCGATCGTACATTCGGATGCCAGACGCATCCAGCAGAATTCGGTGGCCGGTGAAAATGACACAGCACGGCGCCCCAATTTCGAGGTCAACGGGCACGGCCTAACCCCTTACCGCCGCATGGTTTGACAATCCCCGTCCGGCGCCGTAGGATTGTGAGTTCAACCACCCGTTTTCTTTGTCGCGGATCGCTCCGATGTCACAACCGGTAATTGACATTCGAATTCCCCGCAGCGGCGCTATTGGCGTGCGCATCGGCGAGATTATTATTGAGCAACCTCCGCGACCTTGAGAACGCCCGGTTTTTCCACAACCATCCCACCCTCAGGTCGACTCGATCTGAGGGTTTTTTTGTTTTAGTAGGCAGTAGGCAGTAGGCAGTAGGCAGCACATTAGGGAGCGCCTATTCTGCCTACTGCACTCCGCCTACTGCCTACTCTGACAGGTTTTTTGGTATGGCTCGGATACAGCTTTACGACACGACGCTCCGCGACGGCAGTCAGGGGGAAGGAGTCAACTTCTCGCTGCAGGATAAGCTGCTGATCACCCGCAAGTTGGACGATCTGGGATTCGACTACATCGAAGGGGGCTATCCTCTCTCGAATCCCAAGGACTTTGAATACTTTCAGCAGGTGGCGGAGCTGTCGCTGAAACACAGCCGCGTCTGCGCCTTTGGGATGACCCGCCGCCGAGGCGTGACGGCGGACAACGATATCGGCATGCGGGCGCTCATCGATTCGCAGGCGCCGGTCGTGACGATTGTGGGCAAGTCGTGGGACCTACATGTGGAGGAAGTGCTCCGCGTCGACGAAGCGGAAAACCTAGCGATGATCCGGGATTCGGTGGCGTTTATCGTTTCGCAGGGGCGGGAGGTCATTTACGACGCTGAGCATTTCTTCGACGGATATCATCACAATCCGGAGTTCGCCTTAGCCACGATTCGCGCCGCACAGGAAGCGGGTGCGAGCATGGCGGTGTTGTGCGACACCAACGGCGGCAGCTTGCCGGCGCAAGTCGCTGAAACCGTCGGGATCGCTTGTGACGCACTCAAAATTCCGGTCGGCATTCACACCCACAATGACGGCGATCTAGCCACCGCCAATTCGCTGGCCGCCGTCGCGGCCGGGGCGGTCCAAGTCCAAGGGACGATTAACGGCATCGGTGAGCGGTGTGGCAACGCCGATCTGGTCTGCGTCGCCGCAAACTTGGCCCTCAAACAGGGACACGAATTATTGACCGGTAAGGGGGTGCGGCATCTGACCGAACTGTCGCGCTACGTCTATGAACTGGCCAATATGAACTTCCGTAATAACCAACCGTTCGTGGGAGCCAGTGCCTTTGCCCACAAAGGGGGCATGCACGTGCATGCGGTCAATCGGATCGCGCACAGCTACGAGCACATCGAGCCGCAGGTCGTGGGGAACGTCCGCCGCGTGTTGGTGAGCGAGTTGTCGGGCCGGTCAAATATCGTGGCCAAGGCGACCAAGTTCAAGTTGGAACATGACTCGGACTTGATGACGAAGATCTTGGAGTGCGTGCAGGATCTGGAAAATGAGGGCTACCAATTTGAGGCGGCGGAGGCGTCGTTTGACCTGCTCATTAAAAAGGTCGCCGGCCACTACGAACCGATGTTTGAGCGGATTCATTACCGTGTGAATGTGGAAACTGACCAACGGTCCCAACCGGTGACCGAAGCGACGGTCAAACTCCGCGTCAACGGTGAAGTGCGGCACGAGGTGGCCGAAGGGGACGGGCCGGTCAACGCACTGGACTCCGCCCTGCGAAAAGCACTTAACGGAACATTTCCGGGACTGGAGGAGATGCATCTGGTGGACTATAAAGTCCGCGTGATCAACTCCACAGAGGGGACCGCCGCCCGCGTCCGCGTGGTGATCGAAAGCCGCGACAAAGAGGAAATTTGGAGCACGATCGGCGTCAGCGAAAACGTTATTGAAGCGAGTTGGTTGGCGCTGGTCGATAGTGTGGAATACAAACTGCTGAAGGACGCGGGGCATTTCGAAATCGAAGCGATGAACCCCGCCGACTCGGACCCCGTAGGTCAGGCTCCCGCCTGACGTCCTCCGCATACAACATACAACGTGCAACATAAATCGCGTCAGGCGGGAGCCTGACCTACGAAAAAACGGAATGGCCCAACAAAACTCATGACGACCGAACTGCCCAAGCAGTATGAACCGCAGGCCGCGCAGGCACGCTGGTATCCACAGTGGGAACAAGACGGACGGTTCAACGCCGATCCGGATCCCGATAAACAACCGCACACGATCATGATCCCGCTGCCGAACGTCACCGGGGCACTGCACATGGGGCATGCGCTCAATGGGACGCTGCAGGACCTGATCACCCGCTGGCGGCGGATGCAGGGATACGAGGCGCTTTGGATGCCGGGTACCGACCATGCCGGCATCGCCACGCAATCGGTCGTCGAGCGGCGGATGCTTGAAGAAGAGGGGTTGACCCGCCACGATATCGGCCGCGATGCACTGGTCGAGCGGATCTGGAAGTGGAAAGACCAATACGAGGCCCGCATCCTCAACCAGCTCAAACAAATGGGGGCTAGCTGTGATTGGCGACGGACCCGGTTCACGCTGGATGAGATGTGTTCGGCCGCCGTCCGCCGCACCTTCTTTAAACTGTTCCGCGACGAGTTGATCTTTCGCGGCAAACGGTTGGGCAATTGGGATACGTTCCTGCAAACGGCCGTCGCCAACGACGAGGTCTTTCACGAAACCGTTCCCGGACACTTTTGGACGTTCACCTATCCGGTCGTCGGCAGGGACGAAACGATTGCATTTTCGACGACGCGTCCGGAGACGATGTTGGGCGATTCAGCGATCGCCGTTCATCCGGGCGACGAGCGCTATGAGCACCTTGTTGGCAAGTTGGTCCGTATTCCGGTCATTGACCGCGAAATCCCGATCATTGCCGACGGGATTTTGGTCGACAAGGAACTCGGCACCGGGGCGGTCAAAGTTACCCCCGCGCACGACCACAACGACTACGCCTGCGGCCAGCGCAACGATCTGCCGATTATCAACATTCTCAACGACGACGGGACGATCAACGAGAATGGCGGCACGTATGCTGGGATGGACCGCTACGAAGCCCGCAAGAAGATCGTTGCCGACATGGAAACGGCGGGGCATCTGCTCAAAATCGAAGACCGCGACATCGAGATCGCGCACAGCGACCGCAGCAAGACGCCCATTGAGCCGTATCTGTCTGATCAGTGGTTCGTCGCCATGCAAGATCTGGCGCAATCGGCCATCGACGCGGTTGAAGACGGCCGCGTTCGCTTCTTCCCCGCCCGGTACGCCAAAACCTACAACGATTGGCTCGGCGAGAAACGGGACTGGTGCATTAGCCGGCAACTGTGGTGGGGGCACCAGATTCCGATCTGGTACTGCGACACCTGCAGCGAAGCGGATTTAAAAGCCGCCTTCGGCGATCGGGAGGACGTCGTCTATCGTCGCGATGCCGATGACACGACCTGGCTGATTTGCAGCGAAATCGACCTCGACGAAAATGCGCTCGGCCCGGACCACCAACTGGTCCGCGATCCGGACGTTTTGGACACCTGGTTCAGTTCCGCCCTCTGGCCGCACGCCACGCTCGGCTGGCCGGAAGAGACGGCGAGTCTGGACTATTTCTATCCAGGCAATGTCCTGATCACCAGCCGCGACATCATCACGCTGTGGGTAGCGCGGATGGTCATCATGGGCCTTTATAACATGGGCGATATTCCGTTTGCGCATGTTCATATCCATCCCAAGATTTTGGACGGCTTTGGGCAGACGATGTCGAAGTCCAAGGGGAACGGCGTCAATCCCATGGACTTGATCGACAAGTACGGCACCGACGCCGTCCGCTTCACGATCGCCTCGTTCGCCGGGGAAAGCCAGGACGTCAAACTGCCGGTCGGATACGAATGCCCCCATTGCGGACACGTCATTCCGCAGACGCTGGAACTTCAAAAAGCGATTCCCGCCGGCGGCGACAAGCCGCGGGTCATGTGCGACAAGTGCAAGAAATCGTCGCAATTCTCCAGCGCGTGGTTCGACCCCGACGAAGGGGAACCGGTCGCTCGCATCGTCAGCGAGCGCTTCGAATACGGCCGCAACTTCTGCAACAAACTGTGGAACGCCGCCCGGTTCGCGATGCTGAATCTTGAGGGCTATACACCCGGCAAGATCGCCGCGGATGAACTGCAGTTGGAGGACCGCTGGATTCTCAGCCGGCTCTCACGGACGGCTCAGGCCGTCAATGAATTATTGGCGGAGTACAAGTTCGACGCCGCCACGCGAAACCTGCGCGATTTCGTCTGGAATGAGTTCTGCGACTGGTACGTCGAAATGGTCAAGCCGCGGTTGCGGGACGAAGCGACACAAGCCTCAACGCAGCGAATCCTCGTCGGCGTTCTCGACGGCATCGTCCGGTTGCTATCGCCGTTTACGCCGTTTGTCACTGAAGAACTGTGGGCGCGGCTCAATGAAATCGCTCCCGAACGCGGATTGTTTGAGCCTCACCCCGCCGCCGCGAGTTGCATGATCGCCCCCTATCCGGACTTCCCCTGCGATTGGCAGGATGCCGGTTTGGAATCGCGGTTTGCGCGGTTGCAGGAGACGATCGTTGCCGTCCGCAATTTGCGGGCCGTCTACCGCATCTCCAACGCGGTCGAACTCAAACTGCACGTCCGTTGTCCCAAACCGGTCGCCGCGGAATTGTTGGACGTCGCCGGGCAGTTTGACAATCTGGCGAAAGCGGAACTGGTCGCCAGCGGACCGGACATTGAATCCCCCCCCGCGTCAGCCAGTTTTTCGCTCACCGATGCCGACGGATTCGTTCCGCTGGAGGGGATCGTCGATCTGGCGGCGGAATTGCAGCGGCAAAAGTCCGAAGCGGAAAAACTGCGGGGCCACATCGGCGGGCATGAGAAGAAATTGGCCAACAAGAACTTCGTCGACCGTGCCCCCGCTCACGTCGTCAACGACGTCCGCGAAACCTTGGCCGGGCTGAAAAAACAGTTGGAAAGCGTCGAAGACATCATCACCCAACTGGGCGGTTAGCCAGCCCGTCCGAAAAAATGTGCCACCGGCGGCTTGGATGTTGTGTTGCGCGGCGATCGCCTATAATGGGGCCATAGCCGTTCGTTAAAGGATTCCGAATTGTTCCCACGATCGTGGCAATCTCTTCCAACGGACCGATGAATTTTGTTTACAAACGCTCGGAGAACGCCGCTGTGTTAGTCCATATGGAACTGGCCCGCATCATCATCAACGAGATCAACGATCACCAGATCGTCTATCTGCGGGAGGTGAACGGAGACCGGCAGTTTCCAATCGTGATTGGCTATTTCGAGGCATCGAGCATAGACCGCCGCGTGAAAAACGAAGCCCCGCCCCGTCCGCTGACCCACGAATTGCTCAAAAACACGATCGAGGAACTCGGCGGCGAACTGCAGGACGTGGTCATTAACAATCTGCTGGATCACACCTATTACGGCCTGCTGCGAATTCAACAGGACGGCGAGATCGTCGAGGTGGACTGCCGCCCCTCGGACGCGATCGCACTGGCGGTACAGTTCGCACCACACCTGCCGATTTATGTCGACGAGGAAGTGCTTGCCGAAGCGGCGAATTAGTACATAGAGCACCGACTAAGAATTTGAAAACAGATAGCCACAGAGCGGCACCGAGGACACCGAGAAAGAAGGGGGCGATTTGAGCGCAATGGTTGATTGGTGTGGTCATTGCCGTTTCGCAGCGTCGTGAATGCGACCGTGATCGCTTATTGCCTTTGTGATTCCAAACTGTGTGCCCTTGAGCTTAGGACATCTTCGTGCTTCTTAGAGCTGGTTTCAAAGCAATCGGCGATTTGACTCCGTTATTGTCATACGAACTATTGGCGAAAGCTACGACGTGCGATGGGGACGTTCTCTGTGACCTCGGTGCCCTCTGTGGCAATCCTGCTTGCCGAATCAAACTGCTTAGACAATAAAGACGTAAGTAGGGGTGCTTTCGCGTCACACAATAAGTCCCGAGCCGGCAACAAACGGTCGTGTACGACGATTATTAACTGAACTGAGTTAACCCCGCCGTTCTACTGAGTTGTTGAGGAAACGTTTTGTCTGCTGACCAATACGAAAACCCGTTAAGCTCGCGATATAGCTCTGCTGAAATGAGCGGCATTTGGTCGCCGCAAAAAAAGTTCTCTACTTGGCGGCGGCTGTGGGTTGCGTTGGCTGAAGCGGAACGGGAGTTGGGCTTGGACATTTCGGCCGCCCAAATCGCAGAACTGCGCGAGGCCGTCGAAGACATCGACTTCGCCGCCGCCCGCCGGCACGAAGAGGCCTTGCGGCACGACGTCATGGCTCACGTCCATGCTTACGGCGACCGTTGTCCGTCCGCGCGGGGCATCATCCATCTGGGGGCCACAAGTTGCTACGTGACGGACAATACCGACCTGTTGTTGTTGCGGGACAGCTTGGAATTGATCCGCACTCGGTTGGTGCTGGCGATTGATCAATTGGCGAAATTTGCCGCCGAGTATCGCGACGTCGCCTGCTTGGGGTTCACGCATCTGCAGCCGGCGCAACCGACAACTGTCGGCAAGCGAGCCACGCTGTGGTGCTATGACTTGGTGCTCGATCTGGCCGAAGTGCAACACCGGCTGAACACGCTCCGTTTCCGCGGCGTCAAAGGGACAACCGGCACGCAGGCCACGTTCCTGCAATTGTTCGACGGCGATCATGCCAAGGTCGAGGCGCTCGATAAACTGGTCGCGGAAAAAATGGGCTTTGAGACGACCTATGCCGTCACCGGCCAGACCTATTCCCGCAAAATCGACGCACAAGTTCTCGCCGTATTAAGCGGGATCGGACAATCGGCGCACAAGGCGGGGAGTGATTTGCGCCTGCTGCAAAGCCGCAAGGAACTGGAAGAGCCGTTCGAGAAAAAACAGATCGGCTCCTCGGCCATGGCTTACAAACGCAACCCAATGCGGGCTGAGCGGATGTGCGGACTGGCCCGCTACGCGATCAGCCTCACCAGCAGCGCGGACAACACGTTCGCCACCCAATGGATGGAACGCACGCTGGACGACAGCGCCAATCGCCGACTGAGCTTGCCGCAATCGTTTTTAGCGATCGATGCCGTGTTGATTTTGTACCGCAACGTGGCGGACGGGCTAGTTGTCTATCCGCAAGTGATCGCCAAACACATCGCCGAGGAACTGCCGTTTTTGGCGACCGAAGAGATCCTGATGGCGGGCGTCCGCGCTGGCGGCGACCGGCAGGATTTGCACGAAGCCGTCCGCGTGCACAGCCAGGCCGCCGCCCAGCAGGTGAAAGAACAGGGAAAGGCCAACGACTTGATCGCGCGGCTCAAAGGGGATCCGCTGTTCGCGAACGTCGATTTGGACGGCGCTTTGAACGTGAAGAAATACATCGGCCGCGCCCCCGAACAGGTGGACGCATTTGTCAACGACGTGATCGAACCGATCCGTGCGCGGTATGCCGACGACTTGGGCGGCGACGCGGGCGAGGTCCGGGTCTGACAATCGGCATCAGCTCCCATGCCCGCCGACGCCATCAAACAATACGCACGACGACTCGGTTTCGACCTCGTCGGTATCGCTCCGGCCGTGACGCCTGCCGGCTTTGACGACTTCCAGGCTTGGCTGCGAAACTGTTACGACGGCGAGATGCGGTATCTCCGCGGCCGCCAGCAGGCATATGAGCATCCGCAGCATGTGCTGCCCCGCGTGCAGAGCGTGATCATGCTCGGACTAAATTATCGAACGGCGGAGCCGGTCGAACCGACGCCGATGGGTGGAAGGGTATCCCGTTATGCCTGGGGCGACACGGATTACCACGACACGATCCGGGCCAAACTGCGGCAGTTGGGCGATTTTGTGCACGAAGACCTTCCCGGTTGCCGCACGCGCGGGGTCGTGGACACGGCCCCGCTGCTGGAACGCGATTTTGCTCGTTTGGCTGGGTTGGGCTGGATTGCCAAAAATACGATGCTCATCAATCGACAGGTCGGCAGTTGGACGTTTTTGGCAGCGCTGCTCGTCGATCGTGAACTCGACTACGACGTCCCGCACGACACGTCGCATTGCGGGACCTGTACGCGGTGCCTCGCCGCCTGCCCGACCGACGCGTTTCCCCAGCCGTTTCAGTTGGATGCCAGCCGCTGTATTTCCTACCTGACGATTGAGCTGCGGGGACCGATTCCGCACGAGCTGCGGGAACCGATGGGCGATTGGCTGTTCGGCTGCGATATCTGCCAGGAGGTCTGTCCTTGGAATCGCAAGGCTCCAGTCTCGGAAGAGCCGACGTTTCAACCGCGCGACGATTTGCGAGCGGTCGATGCGCTCGAATTGCTTGCGCTCAGCGATGCGGAATTCCGCGCGCGGTTTCGGCACACGCCGCTGTTTCGCCCCGGCCGCGCGGGATTGTTGCGCAATGCGGCAATTGTGCTGGGCAATGCCGGTGATGAGCGCGCGGTTCCGCGGTTAATCGCGGCGCTTAACGATAACGAGCCGCTCGTGCGCGGCGCGGCGGCATGGGCGTTGGGGAAAATCGGCGGGGTGGCGGCACGGGGAGCGTTGTTGGAGCGGGAAACGGTGGAAATGGATGGCGATGTTGTTTCGGAAATTGCGGCGGCGTTGGTTGTTTGTGCGTTACCCCCCGGCGAAGCCGGGGGCTGAGGGAAATGTGGATCGCGCGCATTTGCTGTCAGCCCCCGGCTCTGCCGTGGGGTCGCGCTCATCACGACGACGGCACCGCCGGCACCGGCAATTCGAAATAGAACACGCGGTTCTGATCCCGCGGGCCGCCGATTTCTTCGGGGGGGATCAACAACCGGTTGCCCAGGATCGTGCGGCTTTTGATCGTGCCGTCGGGGGCGGTCACTAAGAATTCCGCCGGATGCACGAACACGATGTATTTGCCGTTTTGACGCGAACGGCTTTGGATGATGGGATCGTTCCGTCGCGGACCGAACATGCCTCCCGAGGGACAGATCAAGAACTCCGCACCGTTTTCATTGAAGCGACCCACGATCGATTGCTCGGTGCGGTCGGCACAGATCATCAGGCCGGTCTTGCCGAACGGCGATTCGAAGACCAGCGACTCATGCCCCGGTGTATTGCGGACCAGTTCGTGCTGTAGCTTTTGTTTGTGGTATTTGCCGACTAGCTTGCCGTCGGGATCGATGAACACCGCCGCGTTGTACCGCTTGTCGCCGTCGGCCTCCAGCATGCCGGCGACCAGATGAATATCCAACTCATCCGCCAGCGCCGCCAGTTTTTTGAAGTATTCCCCGTCAGGGATCGGTTCTCCCAGCGCGCGGTACTGTTTGAGCGGAATTGATTTGTCGGCGATCGCATATCCGTCGAGAAACGATTCGGTGGTGACAACGATTTTCGCCCCACCTGCGGCCGCTTCGCGAATCATCGCTTCCGCACGGCGGTAGTTGGCCTCCTTGTCGGTGCGAATCCACTTCAACACAATCCCCGCCACGCGGACCGTTGGGCGGTCGCCGTCAGTCACAGCATTTTCGGCCAGGCGTTGTTTGATTCGTGGAGCCAGGAACTTTGCCGTCTCATCGCCGATGACGTGATAGCCCGCCAGATTGGGGTGCCGGTCGCCGAACCAGCCGGGAACGTCCTTGAGGTGCGCGTCGTAGCGGTTGTCCATGGCGATCACCTGTTCATCGTAGATCGCCCGATTGATCAGCAGATGGAATTCTTCCGGCACACTCTTGAGCGGAACGCGGCGGTACGTGAGCGTTTGCGGCCCGCCCGTTTTTAGCTCATCATCATAGCGGTCAAAGACGTTCAGCAGCGGCACCTGTTCGCTCTCGGCAACCGCGCGGATGATCGTATTGATTTCCACGTCGCGTTGGTCGCCGAAATAGGGGATCGTGGTCATCAAAATTAGTTCCGCTCCCGGGTGATCTTCCCGCAAACGGCTCAACAGATCCCGCAGATCGTTGGAAAAGTTTCTTTCGAAATCTTCGCGTTTGCCGATGTCGTTCAGCCCATAGCGGATGAGCACGTAGTCCAGGCCGGGCAACGATTTGATGTCGCGGTCGTACCGTCCGGACGATAGTAACCCGTGTACATACTCTCCATCGCGCCCTTGGTTGATCACGTTCGTCGCCGGAATGCCGTTGTCCGCTTTGAGCAGATCACGTATCACATCTTCGAGATGATGGGCATCGGGGTCAGTTTTGCGGCAGATGCTCCCGATGCAGGTGCTGTCTCCCATGAGCAAAATCTGAATTTTGCCGTCACGATCGGCGCGAGCAACGCTCGTTGCGGCGGCGACAAATAGCAGACTCGTACTTGCCAGCAGGGCGGGACGGAATCGCAGCATGGGAACACTCCGGGAATGGGTAGACGGTTAAACCACATCTTAACCCCAAGGAAACTGGTTCGTCCACGCGGCGAATGGGACGGCAGGTTTTAACGCGGAGATCGCAGAGAAAACGCAGCGAAAAGAAAATCGTTATGCTGCGTTTTGGGTGAATCAACGAATCAATTTTGAATGGTTCCTCTCCGCGCCTCTCTGCGATCTCTGCGGTAAAAAAATACATAAGTAGACGTATGCGAAATAAATAGGGAGAATCAATTTGAAATTGTACGATCAGTAACGACGGCGAAGCCGTCGGTTTGGGAGGGATTCGTAGGCTCGATTTATGACGAAACCGAACGACGATCAATTGCGGACCGAAGGGGATGTCAATTTCTCCGCTGTGCGGCAGCAGTGGCAGGCGGGGCATGTCGATGAAAAAGCCCGCACGGTGTTGGATACCGATGCGCGGGTGTTTTTGCATCAATCGCTCTCCACGCCCTGTTTGAACGCGATTGAACGCTGCGAGGGGATCTATCTGATCGACACCGCCGGTCGGCGGATTATGGACTTTCACGGCAATAGCGCCCATCAAGTCGGCTACGGGCATCCGCGCGTGATTCAGGCGGTTAAGGAACAACTCGATCGTCTGCCGTTTTGTCCGAGGCGGTATACGAATCAGCCGGCCGTGCGGCTGGCGGCGAAACTTGCAGAATTGTCACCGGGCGATTTGAGCAAGGTCCTCTTCGCCCCCGCCGGGACAGTCGCGATCGGCATCGCTCTGAAATTGGCCCGCTACGCCACCGGGTGGCACAAGACGATTTCGATGTGGGACTCATTTCACGGCGCTTCGCTGGATGCGATATCGGTCGGCGGCGAAGCGCTGTTTCGCGACGGGTTGGGGCCGCTGCTCCCCGGCAGCCTGCACGTCCCTTGGCCGCACACAGAACAGGACGCTGCACACATCGAGCAATTGATGAAGGACGAAGGGGAAATCGGCGCCGTGATCGCGGAACCGATGCGTTGCACGACGGTCGATGCTCCGCCGGCTGGTTATTGGCAACGGGTACGCGAATTGTGCGATGCGCACGGCGCGCTGTTGATCTTCGATGAAATTCCACTCGGCCTCGGCCGGACGGGCCGATTTTTATGCTGCGAACATTTCGGCGTTACGCCCGATGTGTTGGTGATCGGCAAGGGACTGGGCGGCGGCGTGATGCCCATGGCAGCGGCCATCGCCCGCGACGATTTGGATGTCGCCCCCGATCGTGCATTGGGACACTACACACATGAAAAAAGTCCGCTGGGAGCCGCGGCCGCCTTGGCGACGATCGAAGTGATCGAAGACGAACAACTTGTCTCCCGTGCCGACGAATTGGGAAAACGCGCCACCGCACGTCTGCGAGAATTGCAGAAGGAAATTCCGCTCATCAGCGACGTGCGCGCGCTCGGTCTGGCGATCGCCGTAGAGTTGACCCGCGACGGCCAAAAGGCAACCGCCGAAGCGGAACGCGTCATGTACAACTGCCTATCACGCGGCCTGAGCTTCAAGGTCTCCGCCGGCAATGTCCTCACACTGACGCCGCCGCTGGTGATCACCGATGCGGAACTGGACACGGCACTTGATATCATCACGGTCGTGTT
>CALFYU010000485.1 GCA_937952455.1 uncultured Planctomycetaceae bacterium | reverse complement strand
TCACCAACCCCAAGACGCAAAAAACCGCCGATTACATCAACGGACGATTCGGCTAGCAGCTCGGCGAAAAATGGGCACACACCCGCGGCCTGCAGGTCTCGACACCCCCCGCGTCACGGCCGCATTGGGGACTCTGCTGTCGGATTGCGTCTCAAGTACGATCTGTCCAATGATGGTCTGGTGATCTGCTTGGGGCTTTGTTTTGGAACGCGGATCTACTTTAAACGCCGCGCCGACAACCACGAACGGCAATACCGCTCCGCCGACACCAGCGGCGATGATGCCGCCTGAATCGCCCGCCGATTCCGGAACCTCCTTCTCCCTGCGGTATTTAGCGTTAGAATAGGAAGAGGCGGCTGTGCGCCCGTGAGATTCCCGGTGAATATCGGGGCTGATTTCGCGTTAAGAGAGTAAGGCTTTCGCAGCGCCGCCGAACACCGTTTCGATACAATCGTCACAACGCGCTGAAACCATCGTGGAGCCAGGTCATGCCGCAAGCCATTGTCGATCCGGGCGAACTCAGACAATTCGCGCAGACTCTGAAAAAGTTCAACACCGAACTGGTAGACCGCGCGACAGGCATCTCCGGCCAGCTCGACGCCTTGAGCGCCACGTGGCGGGACCAGGAAAACATCAAATTCACCGAAGAATTCAAGCAGCATCTCACGTTCTTGCTTCGCTTTGTCGAGGCCAACGAACAGCACATTCCCTATCTGTTGCGCAAGGCAGAACGGATCGAGGAATACCTGCAACAGCGGTAACAGCCAGATGGAATCGGCGGTCACGCCTGGCAGGTTCAACGGTGTTGCACTCGTCGAACCGTCAGCACTGGCGGACAAGCCGCCAGTGGCACCCCGCTGTGATCGAGTCACTATCGAAAACATACAAAATCGGCGGAACGAAAACTCGAAATCATGACCACTCCCGCCCACGTCACATCGATTGAAGCCCTGCATGAGTTTCGGGGGGCGTTGATTCGGTTCGCCGAAGATGCCGCGGCAGCTGTCGATTCGCTGCGGCAGGAGGTACTGCGGACCATCGAATGGATCGAACACGATCGGCCCGCCTATTGGAAACGGCAAGTGCAACAGAGTTTCGACACGGTGGCCCAGGCCCGCACCCGTTTGGAAATCGCCCAAATGCGGGCCATGGAGGGACATGGTTCGTCGTGCATTGAAGAAAAGAAAGCACTCACGAACGCCCGCAACCGTCTGCAATTTGCTCAGGAACAGATCCACGTCGTGCGGCAATGGGCAATCAAACTTCAACACGAATCAGACGACTATCGCAGCCGCACCGGCCACATGGAGGGACTGCTGAAACGGGAACTGCCCATGGCGATTGCCAGATTGCAGCGGATGACGGAGTCGCTCGACCGATATGCAGAGCGGCTTCCGCGTGCAGACAATTCCAATAACGCGTCAAAAGATAAATCGGAACAGGCGCAACCGAAATCAGAGTAATGGAGAACGCAAACCATGCGAGCGGGGGACGTCAGCAGCGGTTCAGCGCAATTGGCCAAAGCAGCCGAGCGGCTGGAGGTCGCGTGGCAACAGACGCGGGAACATTGGAACGACACCAACAGCCTGGCGTTCGAGCAGGAAGAAATCTTGCCGTTGCTGCATGCCGTAAAATTGACGATCGAATCGACGCAACTCTACGGCTCCGTCGTCCGCAAAGCCCAACACGCCTGCGATCCCGACGCTTATGATCAGTCGAAATACTAGGCTGCAACGCCCTGGAAAAACATAACTGCAGCCCATCCATTCACCACGTTGCTCGCCCGGAAGAAAGAGACCTGACATGTCGAACGAGGATCCGACGACAATCGAGCGACGTCTGGTTGCCGAACTGAACGAACAGCTCGCCTCGCGAAACCGCCGCTGGCAGAACGCTTCGACTGAGTACCGGTATGCCGTAGAACAAGCCGAAGAAATCCATGCGCAAAGCCGGTCGGTCCTCGACGAAGAATTGGCGAATGCGCAGGCTGAGATTGAGAACGAATTCACGGTCGCTGCCGCCGATTTGGAGGCGCAATTCGGAGGAGAGGCATCCGCCGCACGACAACAGTACGAATCCCGCACGGCGGAACTGAAACGGACGTTTGACAAAGTCGTCGCCGCCTCGCAGAAGGCGCATGACGACACGAGTTGGATGGTCTCGTCGGTGCTCGATGAAGACTCCGGAGACAGCCCGAAACGCAAACTCGAAGAGTTGACGCACACGCTGCAAAAAAGCCGCGAGCACTTGATCAAAGGCGTGGAAGCGCTCGCGGACGACATTGTGTCGGCCAACGCAATTTTGCGGCAGCGACGACAGCGGCACGAGAGCAGCGTTCCGGACGTCGAGCCGGTGCCGGGCGATCCAGACAAAGCTTACGAGATCTGTGAGGCCGCAATTCACAGCGGCCGCACGCACTTTAACAGTTTGCGCGGCGATGTTCTCTCGAAACTTTTCGTCGGCTGGCGGCCGGGGGCCTCGTTCGCCCTGTTGGGCGTGGCCCTGTTCCTGATCGCGTTCTTGGCGGTTCCGCCAACCTTGCTGGGTGCGGGAGTCACACAATTCAGCCCCGCCTGGATCGGCACAACGCTGGGGATCGCCGCGGGCATCGCCCTCGTGACCATAGTGATTCTATACGCCGTGGCCGCCAGTCGCTGTGAGACCGCCATGCTGGGGATGGAAGAAGCGTTCGCCACGGCGGAACTCTCTCTGCATACTTGGCGGTCGAGGTCGGATCAGGAGTTGCGTAAGAAACAGCGGCAATTGCAAAAGTGGCAGGAGTCGCGCACCGAGCAGCGCGACCGCACGGTCGCCCAGGCGCGGGACAAACATGAGGCAAACATCGCCCAGGCCGCGTCGCAGCGTCAAATTGATCAAGACCAACTGGACAGCGAATACGCCGTGCAATTACAAGACATCGAGCAGCGGCTAACGGCGCAGATGGAACGGATCACCGCCCGGCGCCAAGCGGCCCTGGACAGTCTCACCGGTCGCTCGCAGCAGGACCCGGAAACGCTCCAGTCCGCCTATGAATCAGCGAGGCAACAGGCCGAAGCGCGCTATGCCGCGGAGACGTCCGATATCGTTGCAACCTGGAACGGGTTTTGGAACGCCTGCATTGCCACCCATCAGAACCTCGTTGATCGGGCGGCAGCGTGTGCCCTGCCGGAGACGGCACTGCAATCCGATTCTTGGCAGCTTCCCGCGCATGTCCCCGAGGGCATCCCGATCGGGCGGTTCCACGTCGATCCCGGCGCGTCGGGGCAGGCGATCGATGATCCGCGCGTAGCAGCCGCGTCACCGATGGATTTCCCGGCACTGCTCCCCTTCGCCGGCGGGCCGTCGTTGTTTCTGGAGGCTCACGGCGACGGTCGCCGAGTGGCCAACGACACGCTGCGGGCAGTCATGTTGCGGATTCTGACGTCGCTGCCGGCTGGGAAAGTGCGATTTACGATCATTGATCCGATCGGCCTGGGTGAACAATTCTCCTCGTTCATGCATTTGGCCGACTACGACGAACTGCTGGTCAACAGCCGCATCTGGACCGAAGGGACACATATCGAACAACGGCTGGCGGACCTCACGGAGCACATGGAGAATGTGTTTCAAACTTATCTGCGCAACGAGTACCAGTCGATCGAGGAATATAACGAGTTCGCCGGTGAAGTTGCCGAGCCGTACCATTTTCTAGTGATCGCCGATTTTCCCGCCAACTTCGGCGACGTTGCCGCGCGGCGATTGACCAGCATTATCAACAGCGGCGCGCGGTGCGGCGTCAATACGCTGATCAGCTACGATTCGGCCCGCCCGCTGCCGCACGGCACGGAACTGGCCGATTTTATTGGCGATGCGACGCATCTCATCTGGCGAGACGATCACTTCGAATTTGCCGCCGAGGAACTAACCGGCAAGCCGCTGGCACTTGACGCCCCACCCCCGCCGGCAGCATTCACCAAGATCGTCCGCCGGGCCGGGGATCTGTCTAAAAATGCCCGCCGCGTGGAGGTCCCCTTCGATCGCATCGCGCCGAACGACGCCGACATCTGGCAGCAGGACAGCCGCACCGGAATCGACGTTCCGCTGGGGCGGGCCGGCGCCACGAGTCTGCAGCACCTGCGTCTGGGCCGCGGCACGTCGCAGCATGTACTGGTCGCGGGAAAAACCGGGTCGGGCAAGTCGACATTCCTGCACACGCTGATTACGAATACCGCCCTGCACTACGGCCCCGACGAAGTCGAATTCTACCTGGTCGACTTCAAGAAAGGCGTGGAATTTAAGGCGTATGCCAACGGCCATCTTCCGCACG
>CALFYU010000484.1 GCA_937952455.1 uncultured Planctomycetaceae bacterium | reverse complement strand
TTCTTTTCATTAGGGAGAAGTCAGACCAAGCGATGATCGCTGACATCGGCATCGCCAGCGACGGTCGCATTGTCGATGGTCAGATCGTTTCCCAGTAACGTGAGTACTTCGTCGCGAGGCAATTGCCCCGCAGACACAAGAGTCACTTAGAGCGGATTGGTTTTCAGATCAGGGCTTCATTTTGCTCGCGTTGCCCCTTGTGATGGCAGGGGGCAACGCCTGCACGGCACGTTTGAGCGAGAAGAACTGAGATTAGTTTTCGTATTGTTTTCCGGAAATTTCCGGGAAACAACTTGAAGAGTGAAGAACAGATGAAATCTCCCGCAAGGAGTTTGCTTATTTAGCACACAACAATTCGCAAATCGTCCGGTGGCTCATATCACACGATCGTTGACATAACGCAAGCTGCCTCCTCCGGAACTTGAAATTGTCGTTTCCTTTTTTCATCGTTCTGGAGAGGGTACCTATGTACGGAAAGAACCAGCGTCGGCGCGGATTTACCCTGATTGAGCTTTTGGTGGTCATCGCAATCATTGCCATTCTGATTGCGTTGCTCCTCCCGGCGGTGCAGCAAGCCCGCGAGGCGGCGCGGCGGACACAGTGCCGCAACAATTTGAAGCAAATTGGACTGGCCTTACACAATTATCACGACGTGCACCTCTGCTTCCCCCCGGGATACTTGGGCGATCCGCCGAATGAATCAGCGGCCGGTTGCAGCAATGTCACGGCGGGAAATCGGGCGAATCCAGGCTGGGGATGGGCCGTTTACATCATGCCTTACATCGACTTGGGAAATCTGTACGAACAGTTGGATCCGGGGAACAAGATTGTCGTATGTTCCGAAGCGACGGGAGCACAGGCGGCGGCCGGAAATGCAGCGCTGCAGGACACGATCATTCCGGCGTACGTTTGCCCCTCCGCCCCCGATCCTGCTTTGAACCCCTCGCGCTGGCCGCGTCCGCCGCTAGCGCCGGGGAATCACGGCAAGTCGAACTATGCGGCCGTCGCTGGGATGGACTGGGACGGAGTCGCAGACGACCCTGTAACCGGAGCCGTTGACGCAGCAAGAGGGATGTTCGTGAACGGATCGACACAACCACCGGTACGCATCAAGCATATCTCCGATGGCACAAGCAATGTCTTCGCGGTTGGTGAAAAATACCGCGTCGATGTCGACGATGTCCTCTGGACCGCCGATGGGGCGCTTTTTGAAAAAGTCGGTGCTTATTGGGTCGGGATCGCCCCCGACACGCGTGCCGCATCCTGTTCGATGCAGTTAGCGTATCCCCCCTCGACCTTCTCGATTAACGGCGCTTCCATCAATGCCTTTGCCAGTGCGCATGAAGGAGGCTGCTTCTTCCTGTTGAGTGACGGGCACGTTCTGTTCATTAGCGAGAACGCCGACCAGGCGATGATCGCCGACATCGGCCTCGCCAGCGACGGACGTGTCATTGATGGCCAAATCATTTCACCGTAAGGGAGCGCTGGGAAGGGGGTGTAAGCCTCACCGACCAGAAGTCTTCCAAACAGATTAGTTTTTGAGAACTGGGTATTTGGATGCTTGCGTCGTCCCCTGTCACGTCAGGGGACGACGCCGGCGCGGCCCGTTTGAATGAAAATAACCGGCAACCGTTGTTCTCCGGACGATTCCGGAAAACAACTTGCCGCATGACGGACTGATGAAATCTTCCATAAGGAGTTTGACAGCTTAAGACTCAACAATTCGCTGTATCGTCCGGTAGTTCCTATTGCGCGATCCTGTCAGCATAACCCCAGCCGCCGCCTCGGGAATGTGGAGTTGTTATTGCTTGACTTGTTGGCGTTAAGAATGAACTGCACGTGACAAGCGGCGGCCTGTTCGGCCAGGAGATCTTAATTCGTTGCCCACCAAAGGTTCTCGGGAGAAATCCATGTACAGCGGTTTGAAGCGATGTCTTTTGTCACTCTGCGTCCTATCTCTGGCGCTGGCGGCCGGTTGCGGTTCGGGTGATCGGCCGGAACTGGGCGACGTGTCGGGGAGGGTGACATTGGACGGCAAACCTTTGGCGGGCGTCGAGGTCTTGTTCGGTCCGGAAGCAGGCCGGACATCGGCGGCGATGACGGATGAGGATGGTTATTACACTCTCCACTATTTGCCGGACGTCGAAGGGGCGCAACTCGGCAAACATCGGGTTGTGATTCAGTCCTATTTGGAAGACGAATCGGACCCGGAGACCCTGGCGAATTTTGTGGAAATTATTCCCTCGAAGTACAACACTCGCTCGGAACTGACCGCCGAGGTCAAAGAAGGTAGTAATACGATCGATTTCCCACTCGAATCGAATTAAACAGCGGAGCCGGACGGTTGCTGGAGTAATCCGTCCGGCGCCGCCGACGTACCACGGTGAAGGAGGGTGGGTCTTCGTCGTATAAATACTCATACGACGTTGCCTGAATCTCCACGCGAGTACTGATTCATCCGATTTGATGTTGGTTTATAGGAATTTCACGTATCTCGTTTCTTGAACGGCGTACTTATAATGAATTGGCAATTTTTCCAGTGCACGAGAGTACTGAAGAAAGACTCACGAGCACAACGCCGTGACGGGAAGTAAAAGACAAATCGCCGCTGAAAGTGGATCGTAGCTTGGCGGGCGGATATTGAATCGCACGAGAAAGGTCCGTAGCGATTCAATCGCGCGGCCTGTTCCCAGAAAAGGGCGCTCGAGAAATGACCGACGTACAACAAAAGAGGAAACTGTTCGTGAACGAACCCGTCACCATCAAGACGGTCGCTGAAGCGGCGAATTGCGCCGTTAGCACCGTCAGCCGTGCCCTGCGCGACGACCCCGCCATCAGCGACGCCTCGAAAAAACGCATTCGCCAGGCAGCTGAAGCCCTCAATTATCGCCGCTTGCGGCGGCCCAGCATCAAAGCGGGAAACAACGGCCACAGCACAGACGGCTTGCGCGACCAACGGCTGGTCGTGATTACGATGGGCATGGACCGCTCGCTGACCTCGCTGCCGGTGGTCAATGCCACGCTCTGCGGCGTGGAAGATGCGCTGTCGGTTTCCGGATTGCGGCTGCAGGTCACACATGTTCCCGATCTGGATGATGTCCCGTCGCACCTGGACTGCAGCGAGTTGGACGGTGTCTTCCTGTTCGGCCCGCTGCATGGCCGCATTTTGGCCGATTCGGGCTGTTCGCTCTTACAGCAGCTTCGCGAATTGCCCACCGTCTGGCTGCACGGCCGGCCGGAAGGCTGTGATTGGGGGGACAGCGTAGGAGCGGACGACGTGCTGGTCGGACAAATGGCGGCGGACTATCTGGCCGACCAAGGGCACGAGTCGGTGGCCTTCGTCAGCCCCAAGCCGAATCAATTGTTGATGCGAAACCGCGAAACCGGCTTCCTGGCGCAGGCACTGCGGCGCGGCCTGCACGTCCAGCGCTATGTCGAGCCGCCTTCGGGCGGCTGGGCGATGCCCATCAAACCGCCGTTGACGATTGAGACCGTGCAGCATTTGGTGGACGGCGTCTTGAGTGCCACTCCGCGCCCCACGGCCGTATTCGCCTCGTGCGATAGCGTCGCCGCCGGCATCTACGGCGCGCTGGCGGCCCGCGGCGTCCAAGTGGGGGACGAAATGAGCGTCATCGCAGGAAACCACGATTGGGCCTTGATCTCGGGACTGCATCCCGCGCTGACCACTTTCGACATTCACGCTCACGAAATCGGACGGCTGGCCGTGCGGCAGATGGAATCCCGCCTGCGGATGAAAGACGCACTTCCCCCCGCGTTTCTGGCGATCGAGCCGCACCTGGTGCGGGGCGAATCGGTAAAGCCGTATCGCAGCTAGAACCGTCAACTGGAAACCGGGGCGAATTCGTATCCTAAGATCTTTCCAGCCGGCGTTGGCGGATCTGGTCGATCGCCACGGCGGCAACGATGATCGCTCCCAGGATCATGTCCTGCACGGGGTTTTTTAGGCCCAATTGAGTGCAGCCGCTGGTGATGACCGCCATCACCGCGGCGCCGGTCAGCGTGCCGACCACCGAACCGCGGCCCCCGTTGAGGCTCCCGCCGCCGATCACGACGGCCGCGATGACCTTCAATTCCATTCCCGTCCCCGAAGTGGGGTTGCCGACGGAGAGAATCGAGAATTGGTACATGCCGGCGATGCCGAAAAAGAGTCCGCCCAGCGCATACAGGGCGATCTTGTTGCGTTCCACATTGATTCCGCACAACCTTGCCGTGGCTTCGTTGGACCCCAAGGCAAACACGTACCGGCCGAATACCGAGTAGCGGAGCATGCCCGCTACGAGCGCC
>CALFYU010000483.1 GCA_937952455.1 uncultured Planctomycetaceae bacterium | reverse complement strand
TGTTAGCAGTTCGGACTGACCTATCTGCACTTGATGCTGCTGTTCGCCGTGCGGCCCGGCAACAAGGACGGCGGGTATGCCATCAGCAATTACCGTTCGGTCGACCCCCGGCTGGGAACGATTGACGACCTGCGGCTGCTGGCGAGTGATCTGCGAAAAGCGGGCATTTGCCTGGTATTGGATTTTGTCTTCAACCACACCGCCGACGATCACGACTGGGCACAGCGGGCCCAAGCGGGGGACCGAGAATACCAGGAATTCTATTATATTTTTCCGGACCGCAGTGTTCCGGAACAGTACGAACGCACGCTCCGCGAGATTTTCCCCACGGTCCGCCGCGGCAACTTCACCTGGCACGACGGCATGGAGCAGTGGGTTTGGACGACCTTCAACAGTTTCCAATGGGATTTGAACTACGGAAATCCCGCCGTGTTCCGCTCCATGTTGGAGGAGATGTTCTTTCTGGCCAACGTGGGTGTCGATATTCTGCGGCTGGATGCGGTCGCGTTCATTTGGAAGCGGATGGGGACCGGTTGCGAAAACTTACCGGAGGCGCATCTGTTGATCCAGGCCTATAACCACCTGGCCCACATTTCCACACCGGGGTTGTTGTTCAAATCCGAAGCGATCGTGCATCCCGACGAAGTCGTCAAATACATCGGTCCCCATGAGTGCCAACTCTCCTATAATCCGACGTTGATGGCCTTGCTTTGGGAGTCGTTGGCCACGCGCAAGGTCGGATTGATCACGCAGACACTGCGGCACTATCATCATTTGCCGGAACACACCGCCTGGGTCAATTACCTGCGGTGCCACGACGACATCGGCTGGACGTTTGATGATCAGGATGCGGCGGCGATCGGCATCTCCGGGTTTCACCACCGTCAATTCCTCAACGACTTCTACACGGGCCAGTTCCCCGGTTCCTTTGCCCGCGGGATTCCCTTTCAGGAAAACCTCAAAACCGGCGACATGCGGATATCGGGAACAATGGCGTCGCTGGCCGGCTTGGAGCAGGCCATCGAGGAGGACAACGAAGAAAAGAAAGAACTGGCCATTCGCCGCATGATCCTGCTGCATGGCATCACTCTCAGCATCGGCGGCATTCCACTGCTGTATCTGGGCGAAGAATGGGGAATGCTCAACGACTACGAATTCGTGACCGATCCGGCGAAGGCGGGAGACTCCCGGTGGATTCATCGCCCCAAAATGCAATGGGACTATCTGGAGGAATTGGACGATCATATCGAGTCGGGCAATGGATCGATCCGTAGCCGCATTTATATGGCGACGCGAAAACTCATTTCGCTGCGCAAGACGCTGCCATCCCTGTCCGGTCAGACCATGGAACTTATCAGCACCGCCAACGAACACGTTCTGGGATATTTGCGCGTCTTTGAAGGAAACCGCCTGATTGTCTTGGCCAATTTCTCCGAACACCCGCAGAGCATCGAAGGAAACAAGCTCCGGACGGCCGGTTTGGGACGATTCTTCGAGGACGTGATCGAAACCCGCACGTTCGTCACCTCCGAACCGGTCCACTTGGAACCGTATCAGATTCTCTGGCTCAAGCGCGTTTGAGCTGATCGAAGACCATCCATGAATACGCCTGCAGCCGACGAAGCGCAACTCCCCCCCGGTCAAATCCTGGCGACCGATCTCGATGGCACGCTGATCCCTCTAGAAAACAATCCACAGAACGTTCGCGATTTGGACGAGTTGGCGGCGCAACTGGCCAAACACAACGTCACGCTGATTCATATCACCGGGCGGCACTTCGAATTGGCGCTGGCGGCGATCAAGGAGCACGCACTACCGGAACCCGATTGGCTGATCTGCGACGTGGGCACGTCCATTTATCATCGGCACGAATCGGGTGAGTTGGCGATGGTCGAGGCCTATCAGCAGCACCTCAGCGAAATCATCGCCTCCCTGCCGATCGATCAATTACAGCAGAAACTCGCGACGATCGATGGTCTGCGGTTACAAGAGTCGGAAAAGCAGGGGCCGTTCAAACTCAGCTACTATGCCGACGCCGAGCAATTGGACGATTTGGTTGAGCGGATCGAACGCCAACTGGAAAAATGCGCCGCGCCCTATTCAATCATCCAAAGTGTCGACCCGTTCAACGGGGACGGGCTGATCGACCTGTTACCGTCTGACGTATCCAAGGCGCACGCTTTGGCCTGGTGGGTCGACGAAAACGATCTGCATCGTGATGCGATCGTCTTTGCCGGAGATTCCGGCAACGATCTGGCGGCGCTGACGGCTGGATACCGGGCGATCGTCGTGGGCAATGCCGACCGCAGCGTCGCGCGGCAGACCTATGAGGCGCACCGCGATGCCGGTTGGCAAAACCGCTTATTTCTGGCCGAGCTACCCGCCACGAGCGGCGTCCTAGCAGGCTGTCGCTGGTTCAGGCTGGCCGATTGCGATGATCGCGTTCCGCAGCGATTGGGGGCAACTCCCATTGCACACGATACGACGTGTTTTCGAGTCTGGGCACCAAACCGCCAGAAGGTCGCCGTCGAAATCGAGCAGGGCGGATCGCAAACAACGCATGAACTGCAACGGGATGACGCGGGTTATTTTTGGGGCAACATTACGCCCGCTCCGCCGAACGCTCGTTACCGCTACCTGCTCGACGGCCGACTGAAACGTCCTGATCCGGCGTCTCGTTATCAACCCGAAGGCGTGCACGGCCCGTCGCAGATCATCGACCCGCGGGCCTTCGCGTGGACCGACCAGAATTGGAACGGGGTGCCGAAACGCGATCTGGTGATCTACGAGTTACACATCGGCTCGTTCACACAGGCCGGAGATTTTCAGGCGGCGATTGCCCAACTTCCCGAACTGTGTGAGTTGGGGATCACCGCTGTGGAGGTCATGCCGGTCGCGCAAACCCCAGGACGCTGGAACTGGGGCTATGACGGCGTTGATCTCTATGCCGTCCGCAACACCTACGGCCGCCCCGACGACTTTAAGGCGTTCGTCGATGCCTGCCACGCGGCGGGCGTTGCCGTGATATTGGACGTCGTGTACAACCATGTCGGCCCGGAGGGGAACTACCTCGCGGACTTCGGTCCGTATGCATCCCAGAAGCACCGAACCCCTTGGGGCGATGCCTTCAACTATGACGAAGCGGGCTGCGAACCGGTGCGGCGGTTTGTGATCGACAACGCAGTCTTCTGGCTGGATGAGTATCACCTGGACGGCCTGCGGCTCGATGCGGCGCATTTTATTCGAGACGACAGCCGACCCGCTGTCGTCGACGAGTTGCGCCGCGAGATCTCCCGCTTAGCCGAGACAACGGACCGCACAATTCACTTAATCGCGGAGACAAACGTCTTCGATCAGGAGACGTTGAACGACCAGGTTGACCGGTTGGCATTCGACGGAATTTGGTGCGATTGCTTAATGCACTCCATTTACGCGCATGCCCTGCCGGATTTGCGGATCGCGCACCGGGAATATCTGCAAGGCGATCTCGCCGAGACGCTGCCGCACGGGTTTGTCTATTTCGGCCGCGATGAATCTCGGGTTGCTGCTTCGCAGCGCCGAGAATTGACCCGCAACGCGGAGGGACGCGCCTATATCGAGTCGTTCGTGATCGGCCTACAGACGCACGACGCCGTGGGCAATCACCCGCAGGGACAGCGGATTCATCAATTGACGTCGAAGTCCTTTCAAAAAGCGGCCGCTGCATTGACGCTGCTGTATCCCGGCATTCCCATCATTTTCATGGGCGAGGAGTTCGCTACCGATGCGCCGTTTCCGTTTTTTGTCGACTTTGAAGACGCTGCATTGAAACGAGCTGTCGACGAGGGGCGGGCACGTGAATATCCACAACACGTCTGGGGCGACGTCATGCCGCCGTCGCATGCCGACACGTTTCAGCAAACCAAGCACGATGTGCCCAGTCGCCGTGATAGGGCGATGTATGCGTGGTACCGCGATCTGATTGCACTCCGCAAACGCGGCATCGCCGACGGCTGGTTGTCAGCAACGCGGATGACCGCCGAGTTTGATGCGGACCACGGGATTTTCTTGCTACGGTTTGCCAAAGAGCAGGGGGGAGACTTCGTTGTCTACGCCCGGCTCACCGGCCCGGCGATGGCATCCGACACACAGGCCATCGTAGCAATCGAGCGACAAGTGTTGCTCTCCTCCGAAGAAATGGCAGGCCACGATTCGGAAACGATCTCTTTGCGAGCAAACCACGCCGTGATCTGTGAGACATAACAAGTCAAGATGCAAATTCGACCACACCGCAAACCCGCAAGCTTAAATCACCCATGATCAAAAAAACCTTGGGCCGCACCGGCCTGGAAGTGACGCAGTTGGGTTACGGCAGCATGGGACTGCGTGGACCGCATACGTGGGGCATCCGCGTGGTCGACGACCCCGCTGCGGACGCGTTTCTGAATTTGGTCCTCGACGCGGGCATCAACTTCAGCGATACCGCTCCTGACTACGGGATCAGCGAGGAGCGGATCGGCCGGTTTATCGGTTCCCGCCGTAGCGAATACTACCTCGCCACCAAGTGCGGCTGCGCCTATACGCAACACGCCGATCACATCGAGATCGATCACGTCTGGACGAAGGACATCGTGCAGCGAAACATCGAAACCAGCCTCAACCGGCTACGGACCGATTACGTCGACCTGCTGCAATTCCACGGCGGCGACGCGGAGACGCTCCAGCGTGCCGGCTTGATCGACCTTTTGAGCGAATTCCGCGACCAAGGCCTGATCCGCTATATCGGGGTGTCGAGTTCCTTGCCGCATCTGCCCGGCATGATTAATCTCGGTGAGTTCGATACATTTCAGATCCCCTACTCCTGTCTCG
>CALFYU010000482.1 GCA_937952455.1 uncultured Planctomycetaceae bacterium | reverse complement strand
TTAGGCTAGGCATGCTTCTATCCAATTATGAAGGAAATCGTTGGAGTAAACATCGGCAATGAGCGACGGCATGGAAAAGTCCACAGACGTTCGACGATGCGACTTGTCCGCACGTGCGCGCTTCAACGTTAGCGCGGCGGGGGAATCGAAGCCAGTAGAGCGACAACGTGTGTAAGGTGTGGTTCCAAGTCGTCCATCTGGCAACGCATGAATTCATGCGTCGTGGGGCTTGCCAGCCACGCCATGACCTCGTGCATCTGCTCCTCGCAGCCAGTCCAAAAGGAGTTATAGAGTCGCCCAGGATGAAGTATGTCATCATAGTTGAGCAATACGAATTGAGCCAGTTGATTCGCCGCAGCGGGACAACGTTCAGACGTCCATAATTCGAGAAAGGGGTTCACCGTATGACAGGCATTCCCCAGCGCGCACAATGCCGTGTCGACCGAATCGTCCAGGGGTGATCTTACGCGTGCGGAGATCGCCAAATGCCAAAATG
This sequence comes from uncultured Planctomycetaceae bacterium, assembly GCA_937952455.1. Classification (GTDB taxonomy): domain Bacteria; phylum Planctomycetota; class Planctomycetia; order Planctomycetales; family Planctomycetaceae; genus Symmachiella. The sequence goes on along the minus strand of CALFYU010000482.1, from coordinate 4,534 downwards.
CTAGGAGGTAACCGCCCACCGCGAGACGTTCCGGAGGAGGCCAGTCGTACCAGCCTGCATAGTCAAGTTTTCTGAAGAGGACTTCGAGTTCGAATTGGTCAGTGTCCTCGTGAGCGACCAATTCGAATAAGCGGGGCAAGAAATGTTTGAAATCGCACACGTCACCCCATGTCGTCATTGCCTTGAATGCGTATTTTCCAAGGTCGCCCAACGATAGACTGCGGAGTTCGGCAGTAGCCAGTTGCTCAGATTCAACTGGATCGACACAATGCTCGCACCCGGAAAAATCGGGGCCGATACGATAAGAGTGAAACACACGATAAAGTTCATTCACTTCGTCTTGCATTGGGATCAAGCACGCGGCCTGTCATTTGGAAACTGAACACTTTTGAGGAGGATCGTCGGATTTCTCAACGATCGCTCTTAAGTCACTAGGGTCATATGAACGATCGACGGGTCCGGAGAACGGTATGAGTTTGCTTTCGCTAGGGCCCCACCCGGACGTCATCGCCGTAAAGCCGCACCAACGCATCCGCAACACGTTCGGCCATATACCGATTCCCCCGCGCGTTGGGGTGTAAGCCATCATCGCTCAAGTGTCGCGATTCGTCGACCCACATTCCGGGGGGAGCATACGGACTCCACAAGACAAGTTGGCGGATCGCCGAGTCGGAGACAAGTTCCAGGTCGTTTTCCCGTGCCAACTCGCGTTCCAGGCCGCCGAACGGATCGACGATGAATCCGCGGGGCACCGCAATCAACACCACCTCGGCGCCCAAAGATCTGGCGGCGTCGATGATCGTTTGCAGGTTCGCCTTGGTCTCGGCACGCGTTTTACCACGGAGATAATCGTGCCCGCCTAGTTCGATGACGACGACCTGCGGATTCGCATCGATGAGTTTTTGCAACTCTTTCAAGGCGTCGCCGGTCGTAATGCCGTCGGTACCCTGATTGATCACGGGAATGGAGAGCAGCTTGCTCAGTTCGCCCGGATAGCCGAAAGACGTGAGGCTGTCGCCGATGCAGACGATGGGGCGGTCACCTTTTAGTTCAGGCTCACGGCGGCTATGCGCGGTTTCCCACGCGGCCCAGGCGAAGGAGAGCCATCCAAGCCAGATGGCGCAGAGGGCTAGTGCCGTGATCCCCCGGCGAGGGGTGCTGGGCGATGATTTCTTGCGCGGGAATACTCGCCAGAACCCGACGACCAACATCGCGCCGGCCAGCGCATAGATGGCCGGCGGCCAATCGACGTTTTTCGCGAACACAATCAATAGACATGCAGCCAGCGGCAGCCATCCTGGGCGTCCGCTTAGGATCAACACCGTTGAGACGAACAACCACCCGGCGATCATCCAGGGGACGGCCGCCGGGAACGTCAGCAGTGAGACAATCACGCCGATGGCGACCGCCAAGATCCCACCCAGAAGTTTCGCCGATGTTTGCATGTAGATCGCCGATTGCGTGTAATCATAGTCAAATCATCAGGCCAATTGGTTTGTGCCGGATCACGCGGCGCTGCCTTTTTGCGTCGGATGTCATTGGATGAGTTTGCTCGGCAGGGCCCGCTGTGCACGACGGCAAGCCGTCGGTTTGGGATTTCCAATTTTACGCCTGCAGAATCCGTGTCTTATCCGTGTTAATCCGTGGCTAAGAAAACTCCGCCGCGGCGCAGTCTACGATTCCTTTTCAAGGAACGACGTGATCTGCCGGACAAATGCCGAGACCGTCGGCTCGGGGCCGGTTCCGTAGTTGCTGTGGGTTGTGTCGGTCCATTCGCCGAGGACGGTGCGTTCCGACTCGTCGAACGAGATCCCCTTTTCCAACGTGAAGAACCGGGCCGGAATGTTCTCGATATCCGCGGGAGGTTCTCCCGTCGTGTCCACCAGCGCGACGACGGCGACGAAGTAGGCTTCGGTCGTGCCGACCGGCGGCGGCATCTGCAGGACCGCACTGGGATAATTACCGACGCGTCCGCAATGGACCGTCACTTCATCAGGGGTGAAGTCCGGCTCCCCATGCTCCCGGCAGGCTTCGCAGGTCTGGTCGTAAGCGAACTGCAAAAACTCCCGGGCTTGCTCCGAGGCAAGTATCCCCAAACATTGCAGCGGACTATTCAATGCCAGGGAGCGGAACACGACGTGGGCAAAGGCGTAATGATGATCGCGGGGCGGCCCGTTATTGAGTTGCGGGGGAGGTGAATCGGGCCGTTTGCGTTTGCCGAAGTGAAATAGTGACATGGTAGGAGGTCGCTTTCTACCTTACATCTTTTGGGCATCCTGCGACGGCGCAAAGGGTTGTTATGAGCCGGACCACGGAGCGATACTCCTGGTCACCGCGAGACGGGACGCGCAGCGTTGAACGCCAAGTAGCGAGTATCATCCCTGCGGAAGGGTTCCGCAACCCCAGCGCCGCCGCTGGTCGTGCGACGCGGCCTTTCAGCGTGCGTCGCAATCGCTCAGGGAGATGGAGTCAAATGTTTCCCAGCGCGCCGGCGGGCGTATGTTGAGCGAGATCCGAGATCATATCCCGTGTGGCGGCTTCCACGGCGGCTTCCCACTGGTCCGGACCGAATCGCTCTTGGTACTTCGGATTGTTGTAAGCAAAGATGATCCCCCGGCTGCTATTGACGATGGCTCCTAATCCGTCGGCATCGAACGCCGCCGCGATGTCTTGCGCCGTGCCCCCTTGGCTGCCGTAGCCTGGCATCCAAAAGTGCGTGTTCGGCATCGCCGCGCGCAACTCGGCCCACTCCTGGGGATAGGTCGCCCCCACCACGGCACCGACTGCGCCGTAGGGCTGGTCGCCGCGCGTCTGATCGGCCAGTTGTTCCACGGCGGCGGCGACATGGCGATAGTGCTTTTGTCCCTCGGAGACGAGGTCCTGAAATCCAACAGCACCAGGATTGCTCGTGCGAACCAAAACATAAATCCCCGCTTCGCGCTTGACCGCCACGTCGACAAACGGCTGCAGTGTATCGGGACCGAGGTACGGATTGACCGTCAGCGCATCGGCTGACCACGGTGCCGCATTGCGATCCGATCCGGCGAGATAGCCGCGGGCATACGCCTCGGCCGTGCTGCCGATGTCCCCCCGTTTCGCGTCGCAGATGACCATCAGTCCCGCTTCCCGCGCGCGGCGAATCACGGCCCCCAACACTTGCGAGCCGCTCGGCCCCAGTTCTTCAAAAAAGGCCGCCTGCGGCTTCACTGCCGGAACTAGCGGAGCGACGACTTCGATGATCCGAAAACAAAACCGTTCAAACGCCGCAGCGGCGCCGTCGGAATAGTTGGAGTATTCCCCGTGGGTCGCATCCAACAGTTGGGGCGGCAATTGGTCCCAGCGGGGGTCCAATCCGACAACTACCGGAGCGCGTTTGGCGCGGATGGCATCATTGAGTCGTGCGATGAAGTGCGGCATAGCGCGATCGTACTCATTTTTCGCGTCGCCATACAATCCCGCCCGCAAAGTTTCGTCAAATTGCCAAGTTCTAAGGGCATGTCAACTTCGAAAGCCACGACGCCAAAAAGGCGGGGGCAGGAAATTGGGTGAGACGGCGAGACGGCCTCTGTGAAATTGCCGTTTTTATTTTGGAAATATTGCAGGGGGCATTGTGTCGATTTGACGGGCATGGATAAAGTATGGCGAGACGGGATTGCGGTATTTGACGAGAGCCAGTTTCAAAACTCGGTTGCGCCTGTTCGCGAATCTATTATGTCCGCGCGCGGGGCGTCAGAGGGTCTTGAAATCAGTTGCTGTGGATCTTGCCATCGCGAGAGCTCCCTGTGTACAAGGTAGCGTTTGAATGTCGTCATCCGATCACGGGACGCTCTCCATCATTTTTCACTCAACGGCTTTCCATTCCTAAATCCGGTCTGTGACGCGCTATTCACCTTCGGCACTTTGAGGAGTCAAACATGGCACAAGAGAAGTCCGCCACCCCCGCAACCAAATCGACCGACGGCAAGAATCCACCTGCGGCCCCGCAAGTGAGCTTCGATTCCGATCGGATTGCCGCTCTTTATAGCAATTTCGCTCGCGTGACCGGGTCCCCGGAAGAGTTGATCATCGATTTCGGGCTGAACCCGCAGCCGTTCGGCGGCCAAGCCGAAGCCGTGCCGATTTCGCAGCGGATCGTGATGAACTATTACACGGCCAAACGCTTCCTGGGCGCCCTACAAATGGCCGTCCAACGTCACGAACAGGCCTTTGGCGTCCTGGAAACCGACGTCAACAAGCGGGTGGTCGCCTCCGGATCGCCGAAAAAGTAAGCCTCCGACAAGTTTCGCACGGGCGGCGGGACCGTTGGGACGGCCAAAAATGATTCGCAGCGAACCGGAATTTTGCCGGCCCAACATTGAATTGGGCGGCGGAAGTCGCTAATCTTTCACGTTTCCGCCGCAGCTCTAAATAGCTGCGCGGTCTGACGTTGAGGCGGCCCACCTTGTTTCAACCGCCGACGATCATCGCGTCCGGCGTCCATGCGACGCCGATCGTGCCTGCGGTCCGTCGGCGTAACCCCTGTTTTTTTATGGGC
>CALFYU010000481.1 GCA_937952455.1 uncultured Planctomycetaceae bacterium | reverse complement strand
CGGTTCCTTCCAAAGATAGTCGAGTTATCAAAGTTCACCGGGCTGATCGAAGGCCAAGGTGGTGTGCGGGAAATTCGTCAGGAAGACGCGGGTGTGCGCCTGGAGATTCAGGTTCCTGGGGAATTTGTGGGTGAGGGAAAACTCGGCGATAGCATCGCGATCAACGGCTGTTGTTTGACCGTCGTCGACTTGCAGGACGGAACTTGGAGTTTCCAAGCTGGGCCCGAGACGCTGGCGAAGACCACGCTGGGACGTCTGCAAACCGGTCACCGCGTGAATCTGGAACGCTCGCTCCCCGCCAACGGACGCTTGGGGGGACACTTCGTGCAGGGGCACGTTGATGGCGTCGGGCGAGTGGCGACGATCGATTCGGACGGCGAATGGATCACGATGTGGTTTTCTGTGCCGACCCCGTTGACCCGTCAAATGGTCTCCAAGGGATCGGTTGCCGTCGACGGCGTCAGCCTCACGCTGGTCGACGTCGAACCAGACCGGTTCAGCGTGGCCCTGATTCCCCACACGTTGGAAGTGACGACCCTCGGCCGCAAACAGGCCGGCGACGGCGTCAATATCGAAACAGACATCATCGGTAAGTACATGGAAAAGATGTTGGGCGAAACCCGCTGATCACGGGCCGGTCGTCGTGTCGGCGATTCCCCAGAGCGGGGACCGACACCGGCGAGTTGACACTCGCCACTCGCCATAAATTCCCTCAAGCCTGTAACCTCAAGCCTCAAGCCTATCAAGAATGTCCGAAGCCGAGCGGCAAACGCAAACGCACCTGCGAGACCTCTTTCAGTCCCGCGGGATCAGTCCGCGCAAAATTCTCGGCCAGAACTTCCTGATTGATTTGAACCTGGTGGAATACATCGTCGCAGAGGCGCGGTTGACTCCGGACGACGTGGTGCTGGAGATCGGCGCCGGCACCGGCAGCATGACCGCCATGTTGGCGGCGGAGGCGGGGGATGTGATTTCGGTCGAAATCGATCCGGTGATGCACAAATTGGCGGGCGAGGCGGTCGCCATGTACGACAACGTCACGCTGCTGAACTGTGACGCGCTCAAAAACAAAAACACATTCGCTCCGGCGGTGATTTCGGCGATCGAGGAAAAATTGGCGGAGCGGCCCGGGAGGACGTTAAAGCTGGTGGCCAATTTGCCCTATGTGATTGCGACGCCGGTGGTCTCGAATCTGGTGAAAACCGAGTTGCCGTGGTCGGCGATGATCGTCACGATCCAATGGGAGTTGGGACAGCGGATGCGGGCGCGGGCGGGGTCGGCGCACTATGGCGCCTTGTCAGTATGGCTGCAGTCTCAGGCGCGGGTCAAAACGCTCAAGCGGCTGCCGCCGACTGTCTTCTGGCCACGGCCTAAGGTCACGTCAGCGATCGTGCGTCTGCTGCCCGAACCACGGTTGAAAAAACGAATTTTGGATCGTGACTTTTTTCACGATTTTGTACGGCGATTGTTCCACCATCGGCGCAAATTGCTCAGAAGCGTCCTGGTGGGCATGTATCGGAAACAATTGAGCAAGGCGGACATCGATGCCATTCTGGCTCCGTTTCGGTTCGGCGAGACCGCGCGGGCCGAGGAATTGGACGTCAAAACCTTGGTCGCCTTGTCGGCCGCGTTCAGGGCGGCGATGGACGTGCCGGAGCGGATCGGCGTTGAACCGTCGTAGATGACTGAGTGGATATTATTTCTCAATCCGCGTGCGGCAGATCGATCGCAACCGAGTCGCGATAGTGATGGACGGCTATCGGCGGGTTGAGCAGTTACATGGGAGGAGAGAACGATGAAATTCAGTGAACGGATCGCCTATCGCGGCATTACCTTTGACGACGTGCTCCTGGAACCGGGCTACAGCGAAGTCATGCCGGGGGAAGTGGACGTCAGTACTTGGCTGACCCGCAACATTCCATTGCACCTACCGGTGATCAGCAGCCCGATGGATACGGTCACCGAAAGTGAGATGGCGATCGCTTTGGCCCAAGAGGGGGGGATCGGCATTGTGCATAAGAACATGCCGATCGACCGCCAAGCCTTGGAGGTCGACCTGGTCAAACGCAGCGAACACGGTGTGATCGTCGATCCGGTCACCTTGCCGCCGACGGCGACGGTCGGCAAGGCGTGTGAGATCATGGACTCGCGCAATATCGGCGGTGTGCCGATCACTGAGAATGGACGGCTGCGGGGCATTCTCACCCGCCGCGACCTGCGGTTTCTGGAATCGGAAAGCACACGGATTGCGGAGGTTATGACCAAGGACAATCTGGTCACCGCCGGTGAGAACACCGACCTGGAAGAAGCGCAGCGGATTTTGAGAGAAAATAAAGTCGAGAAACTCTTGCTGGTTGACGAAAATTATCAACTGAGAGGGTTAATAACGATTAAGGACATTGACAAAAATTTGCGGTTTCCAAGGGCGTCCAAGGATCTCAGAGGACGCCTGCGAGTAGGAGCCGCCGTCGGTGTCCACGACTTTGAGCGCATCGAAGCCCTAATTCAGAAGGGGGTCGACGTACTCGTAGTGGATAGCGCACACGGGCATTCCAAAAACGTGTTGGAAACCGTGCGGGAAATCAAAAGCCAGTGGGAAATTGAAGTCATCGCGGGAAACGTCGCCACCAGCGAGGGTGCCCGCGATCTGATCGAAGCGGGGGTGGATGCGGTCAAGGTCGGCATCGGTCCCGGCAGCATCTGTACCACGCGGATGATCTCCGGCGTCGGTGTTCCGCAGATTACGGCGGTGGCCAACGCCGCCGAAGTGGCGCAGGACGCAGACATTCCGGTGATCGCCGACGGAGGAGTTCGATACAGCGGAGATATAACAAAGGCGATCGCCGCCGGGGCGCATTCGGTGATGTTGGGCGGGTTGTTTGCCGGCCTGGCGGAAAGCCCCGGAGAACAGATCTTGTTCCAAGGCCGCAGTTTCAAACGGTATCGCGGAATGGGGTCCTTGGGGGCGATGGTCAAAGGCAGCAGCGAACGCTACCGCCAGGGGCTATCCGACGAAGGCGGTAAAACGGACAGAAAGTTGGTACCCGAAGGAGTTGAAGGCCGAGTTCCCTACAAGGGGCCTCTGCATGATTTTCTCTATCAATTGATTGGGGGCCTGCGTGCCGGCATGGGTTATTGCGGTGCGCGGTCAATCACTGAGTTGCGGAGAGACGCGCGATTCATTCAGATTTCTGCAGCGACGGTGAGGGAGAACCATCCGCATGACATTAGTATCACGCAAGAAGCGCCAAACTACACGGTGGAATACGCTCCGTCGGACGCCGGCTAACGCAGCCGCTGTGGCCGTCGCGTGTATTCTGCTCGCGGCCGCCATGACCGACACGGTCCAGGGTGATGAGAAGACGATTGGTCGCGGCACGAATGCGGCGACCGGACAACGCCAGTACCCAAGTGCGCTGGAACGCCTAAAAGCCCGTTCACCCGAAGAGCGATGGCAAAGTCTGGGAGGTTCTCTTCGCGAACCAGTGCCGGCCGCATCGAATCCACAGCCGTCGGTCCGCCAACCGGGCGTCGACGAGGAACCGCCCATCGGCCTGTTTGAGCCAGTGCGCCGTCCGGCGACCCCCGAGGCTGAGCAACTCAGCGCGCCCGGTCGTGCGTCGTTGCCAGCCGTTGAGCAGTCCGCAGAAACGATCATCCGGGAGGATGAGGAGCTGGAGATGCCGCGCGAGTTTCCGGCGGCCGAGATGTTGCCTGAAGACGACGAGTCGTTGAAACCGACGGCGGCCCACTCCGCGGACGCGATCTATCAGGAGATCGAAGAGGAGTTTCCGCGGATCCGCATCGAACCGAGTGCGGCACCGCCGGTCGAAGAATTCGAACCGGTCGAGCAGCCGGTGATTGAACCGTCCTATTCCACGATCGCCCCCCCGGCCCACATTGCACAAGTGCCGGCGTTTGATGCCCCGATTGAACGGCAACCTTTAGGGGAACTGGTGGCCAACCCCAGAGACCTCAAGCCGCTCAGCGGTATCCAGCCGTACTTTGACTACGAACCGGACAAGGAATTGCGTGAGACCGACCCCTACCGCAATGTCTTTCCCCGCCCTGACGGCGTCGCCGCTTCGGAGCAAGGAAAGCAATTCCCGGAGGTGGTTGACCTGGGCAATGAACTGTACCAACACCGCAATTTGGCCCACGTCGATTTTCAATGGGTTGCGTCGGACTTTTGGCACTATCCACTGTACTTCGAGGATGTGCAACTGGAACGCTACGGTCACACTTACAACGAATTCCTGCAGCCGTTCGTTTCCTTCGGCAAGTTCGGCGTGCAGTTCTTCGGCCTGCCGTACCAGATGTCCTTGCATCCAATCTGCCAAGAGGAATACGTGTTAGGTTGGTACCGTCCGGGCGAATGTGCACCGTACAAGTTCTACCAAATTCCGCTAAATGCCGACGCGGCCATTCGCACCGGAGCGTTCTACACCGGTATGGTCTTCGCGTTTCCGTAGGATCGCCGATCACGCGGCAATCATAAAAATTGAAAAAGAAACACCCCCGTCGTGGTACCGCGACGGGGGTGTTTTTGTGTATATGTAAAGGGAACGGCAGCCGCTGCCTCGCCGGTCATTTCACGCGCCGGCAGATTTCTGCTGGGAAATGGATCGAAATTATCCGTTCCCGCACTTTTTTCGATTTTCAGGCAAAACGTCACCTCA
>CALFYU010000480.1 GCA_937952455.1 uncultured Planctomycetaceae bacterium | reverse complement strand
AGATGACGTGCAATACCGATTTGAGCCGCCCGATGAAAAGACTCGCCGCGCCGACAATCGCGGCCCGGATCGCAACACGTTGGTTCTGGGGCTTGCCCGGCAAGAAATCGGATCGCTGCAGCCCGGTCCTGATTTGAATGAAATGGCCCCCGACTTTACGTTGCCGGCCGTGAACGGTGGAGAAAAGGTGACGCTATCGGAACAGATCGGCGAGCGGCCGGTCGTACTGGTCTTCGGCAATTTCACGTGCGGCCCGTTTCGGTCGCAATCGGGCAATGTCGAGAAGCTCTACGAGCGGTACAAGGACCGGGCGACGTTCTTAATGGTCTATGTCCGGGAGGCGCATCCTGACGACGGCTGGTCGTCGGGCCGGAACCAATCACTCGGCGTATCACTCAATCAGCCGACGACGGACGCTGAACGCCATACGGTCGCCCGGGTGTGTCAAGCGACACTGAATTTCAAGATGCCGTTTCTTGTCGATGCGATCGATGACAAAGTGGGAGCCGCTTACAGCGGTATGCCCAGTCGGCTGTACGTGATCGATGGCGAGGGCCGCATTGCCTACAAGAGCGGCCGCGGGCCGATGGGCTTCAAACCCGCGGAGTGTGAACAGTCATTGGTCCTGCTTTTGCAGCAGCAGGAAAACAAGGATGAAACAACCGCCAAACCATGAAACGCAAATTGCCTGGACGTTCCATGGCGGCGATCTCGTAACAGTGCAAGCCAATCATTTCTTATTCTTCTTTCACCGTAAGGGGAATCCCCATGAATTCATTCATCAAGCAGAATTTACGACGAGCAATAATCGTGCTCGTACTACTGGGCCTCACGTTTGGTATCCACCTGACGTACGACAAGTATCGCGGGACGGGGCTGAGCCGGATTCCGGTCGGCGGCGGCCAACTCGAAGCCGCAGAACCGCAGGAAGCCGGCGATGTTCCTGTGACTGCCAAAAACGTTTCTTATCGTCGCATCACTCCGGCGAAGCCGTTTGAGGAAGACGAGCTGAAACTATACCCCACCATCACCAAGGGGATGCGCACGCCGTTCGATCTTTGGAATTACTACGGCCGCGGCGGCTCGTCCTTCGGTTCACCGGTCCTTCCCATGCGGTTCGAGCAATGGCTCGAGTTCCATCGCAAACAAAAGCCGCAACTAATGGCGGACGTCCATGCTTATATGAATGATCGGTACGACTTCTCGGGAGAGGCGATTGAAGGACAATTTATGTCCGGTGGCAAGCCGATCATGCGAGGTCCCGTGGCCCGTCTGGCATCTGTGAAGTCGTTTGAAGAGCTGGCGGCGATGTCGCCGAGCGAGATTCGCGAGAAGGACCTGTTTCCTTACAAGCCCCTGGCCCATCCGCTGCAATCGAACGCGCATATGCTGTTCCCGGAAATGTGGATCGAAGCGCACCCTGAACATCGGCGGATCGACGTCGACTTGGATATCCCGGATGCGTACTTGCCGGAATTCCCCCCGCCGCTATTTCTCACGACGCACAAGGAATTGGGAGACGTCACCAACGGCCGCGAGGTCACGTTAGACAATTACTACGAAATCTTCGACGGGCTGCTGACGCCTGAGCAGATGGAGGGGCTCAAGGAGTTGTTGCGGCCTACGCCGACCACGTGGTTCAATCACACCGACCATCGTGTGACAGAGAAGCCTTCCAAAGGGGTGGCGTGCTTCGATTGCCACGTGAACGGACATACCAACGGGGCCATTGAACTGGGACCGGACTCGCGGCCGAACATGGCCCGACTCCGCACGGACACTCCGACCATGCGCGGCAACTACAACCTGATGCAGCTTTCGTCCAAGCGCTCGATCCGCAGCATGGATCACTTCTCCGAAGTGGAAGAGTATTTCGACGGCGATCCGGGCATGCAGCAAGCAATCGGGCCGCGCGCAGCCAAACGCGAAGTTACGAACCGGATGGGCGACTTCAACTCGATCATCGACGTCCCGCCGGCGGAAAAGCTGGATCCGCTTATGCGGCTTATTCCGGAGCTTGCCACGGAGCAAGAACTGCGGGGCGAGGCGCTGTTTCACGGCAAAGCTCAATGCGCGAAGTGCCATTATGGCCCCGCCTTCGTGGACGACTACATGCACGACTTGCGGCTGGAGCGGTTCTTCGTTTGCCGGCCGGAAGGTCCGATCAAGACGTTTCCGCTGCGGGGCATCAAAGATTCGCCGCCGTATCTCCACGACGGACGATGCCCGACGCTGCATGACACCGTGGAGTTCTTCAACCTGGTTTTGGGTTTGAATCTCACCAAGTCGGAGAAAGACGATCTCGTGGCCTATATGCTCTGTCTGTAACTCGATTTGTGCGTGCCGCTATGCTGGTGTCGGCATGACGCACGTTGACGAGCAACAGAGCCATATAAACGTAATGCGGCCGCGGCACGCGCTCGCCCGCGGCCGCAACTTTTGAGGGACGAGACGCGGCATGGTTGCTGCGAAACGAATTCGATCCTCGCAGTGGAGTTGGTTCGCCGGTCCCGGGACTGGGAGGATTGACCCTCGGCGATCATCATCAGAAACCGCTCGCATCAATTGAACAAGCGATAATTCCAACATAAAATGCGTTCTGCTGCCGAATAGAACGCTACGAACCCCTCTCCTACATCGGCCGTTCTATGAGCCAACGTAGGGGTGACGAAAAAATCCGAAAGGTGAGAGTCATGGCACGCGGGACATCCAAAGCGATTGGCGCTGGAGTCGTAATTCTACTGATTGCAATTGGCATCGTGTATGTAGTCAACAATCGCGACGTTGATGACAACAAGCAACAGGACGATACGGTCGCTGCAGATCCGAAAGACGGAGGCGCCGGCGGCGAAGCTGTGGTCAACGCTGGTCTCGGTAGCGTCGGAAGTGTCCGTCAAATCGCCGCCGAACGCGAACGGCTGGATGAGACCGTCTGGTCCGACGAAGTGATGGCTCAGAAGTACGAGGTGCCCTTTATCACCTTGTGGGACAAAATGCGCGCCAGCCAAGACCAGTTCGTCGAATTGTCAGAGTTTTCGTTTGAGGACCTGACGGTCGGTCTGCCGGGTGACCCAGCGCAGCATGAACACGGGATCGACGAATTTCGCTGTGACAACGGGACCAAGACGTTTGATCCGGAGCAGTGGAAGAAGTGGCTCAGCGATTGGAAAGATTCCGGATTACGCGTTGTGCAGTCCGAATGGCATCATAGTCGCTTCGAGCCGGATCCAGAGTCTCCCCGTTCGGTCGTGTCGTTCGTCTTGGACCTCGCAAATGATTCGGAGCAGACCTTCTACAACGTCCGTGGAAAACTGGCGGTGCAATGGAACCCGCCTGCAACGCCCTCCGATCAACCAACGGCGCGCAGCATCGAAGCGACCGATGTCACGGTTCTCAGGCGTGAAAGCTCTCCAATTTTTGAAGAAGCCGCCGTCGTGAAGCTCAACAGCAAACTTCGTTTGCCGCTGGCCGCGATCGATCTCGATGGCGACGGTTTGTCAGAGGTGGTTTCCCCAATGGAAAACGCCGTCTATTGGAATCGGGGAGACTTCCAGTTTGACCAGAAAGAGTTATTCGACTTCCCGCCGCCAACTTCGCTGGGCTACTCGGGTGTCATGGCCGATTTCACCGGCGACGGGAAGGCAGATTTTCTGGGATCGGGCACCAATGGCGTGGTGTTTTTATTTACCGCCGACGAAGATGGACGGTTCCCCACGCGTGCAACTCCTGTGTTCTCGGCAAAGGACATTCATGAACCCACGGTCTTCACCGCCGGAGACATCGACGCCGACGGTGATTTGGATGTTTGGATTGGCCAGTACAAGCAACCCTACAGAGGCGGCCAGATGCCGACCCCCTATTTCGACGCCAACGACGGGCATCCCGCATATTTGCTTCGTAACAAAGGCGACGGAACCTTCGAAGATATCACTGAGTGGAGTGGATTGACCGAGAAACGTAACCGCCGCACGTACTCAGCATCCCTGGTTGATCTCGACGACGATCTCGATCTTGACCTCGTGGTCGTCAGCGATTTTTCAGGTGTGGACGTGTACACGAACGATGGAACAGGAAAGTTTCGTGATATTACCGACGAGCACATCAGCAACCGGCATGCCTTCGGCATGTCCGTTAGTTTTTCCGACTACGATATGGACTCCAAGCTTGACTTCTTTATGACGGGCATGTCGTCAACGACGGCAAAGCGCCTGCACCAAATGGGGCTGGGGCAGGAACAGTTCGAGGAATATCAATCAGCCCGACCGGAGATGGGCTACGGTAACCGCCTGTATCTTGCTGAGGGGCAAGATTTCAATCAGGCGCCGTTTAATGATCAGGTCGCACGAACGGGTTGGTCCTGGGGATCAACGTCGTTCGACTTTGACAACGACGGAGATCGAGACATTTTCGTTGCCAACGGTAACAACAGTCAGAAAACGGCCAAGGATTACTGCACGTCGTTTTGGTGTCACGATATTTACACGGGTTCCTCAAACTATGACCCCGAATTGGGCGAGTTCTTCGAAGTCAACACAAAGAAAAACTTTGGCGTTGAGAGGATTTCGTGGAATGGATTCGAGCACAACGTGCTGCTCATGAATCAGAATGGCAAAGGCTTTTTAAGAATTGATTTCTTGGCGGGAGTCTCTTCCGAACTCGATTCGCGGAATGTCATCAGCGACGACTTCAACGGTGACGGACATGTTGATTTGCTAGTCCGCAGCCGTGAGCCCATCAACCGAACCTGGGCTGTGCACTTCCTGAAAAACAATGATGATTTGAAAGCGAATTGGATCGGAGTTCGATTGGATGGCGCATCGCGATCCGGAATTGGTGCGCGAGTTACGGTGAAGACTCCCAGCCAGACGCACGTGGCCCCCGTTGTCTCCGGCGACTCGTACATTTCGCAACACGCACCGGTCGTGCACTTCGGTTTGGGAAGCGAAACCCAGGTCGAAGAAATCGAGATCAAGTGGCCCGACGGCACAGTCGTGAAAATCCCCAACCCGGAGATCAATCGCTACCACCGCATTCAGCCCGCCGACATCAAGGTCTCGGCGGCCAATGCCGGTTCGTAGTCTGCGGGTCGCCACCGATAGCGCAACGAAACAGCGTGGCGGAGGGCCGGCGATCGGTTACACCGAAAATCAACTCCCCGATTTTGGTGTCCGTGCGTCGGCCACCGGGCGATATTCGTCCTGGCCCTCAACAATCGTGATCATCCGATCAACCTTTAGGTCGGTAAACACCTGTGTCGTATCACTTGTGGGCCAGTAGATCTCTAGCTTTTCGATGCGCGTGGCAGAGCCTAATCCGATTTGCTGGCGAAGCGGATTACCGCCGAAGGTCCCGCCGCTGTTCACCCACTTATAGATTGAGCGCTCCTTGCCGTCTTCCTTGATGTCGGCTCGAATGCGTGCACCGATCCCCGCGCGATTCGACTTTTTGCCGATCAGCTTGACTGTAATCCAATGATTTCCGAAGCCGGGGTTTTGGAACACGGCATTCGAGAACGCGTCGCCCCGATCGGCTCCGCCCATTTCGATGACAATGTCCTGGTCTCCATCCTGGTCGAAGTCAGCGAACGCGACAGCATGCCCTTTTTGCAGATGTCCCAAACCGGCCGCCGCAGTGACTTCCTCAAACCGCGTGCCGCGTTGATTGTGAAACATTCGGTTAGGCATCAGACCGGCGTAGTCTGGATAGCCGGTGCCGAGGTAGAAGTCGGGATAGCCGTCGTTATCAACGTCGCCAAAATTTGAACCCATGGGCAACGTGACTTTCGCGAGGTCCATTTCCTGCGTGACGTCCCGAAAGCCGCCTTTGCCATCGCCCTGGTAGAGCCGATCGGTGCCCGCCTGATGAGTTCGGCCAAGATAGTCCGCCGCAAAATTTTCGACGTCGGACCAATAGCCTGCCACGTACAAGTCGAGCGCCCCATCATTATTGAAATCCCACAACCAGGTGGGAAAGCTGCGTTGCGGTTCCAGAACGCCGGCCGCCGACGCGACATCGGTAAACGTGCCGTCACCATTGTTGTGATAAAGTTGGTTCGGCCCCTTTAAATTCGAAAGATACAGATCGGGATACCGGTCATTGTCGTAATCGCCCCAAATGACACCTTTCGGGTACCGCCCACCGAGAACGCCTGCCTCGCGGGCAACGTTGGTGAAATGCCCCTGCCCGTCATTTTTGAATAGTTCCGAGTCTCCTATCTCGTTGGCGATGTAGAGATCCAGGTGGCCGTCATTGTCGTAATCGGC
>CALFYU010000479.1 GCA_937952455.1 uncultured Planctomycetaceae bacterium | reverse complement strand
GCGCGCGGCGAGATGCAACGACCGTCGATGCGAGTAAAGGCGACGCCACCCAGCAAACGCTTCTCACCGATGAAATCGATCCGGACCGCACCGTTGCGAACGACGCGTCGCCGAACGCCGGTCCCTCCCCGGCGGGTGACGACGACCGGACAATTGCGACGGACGACGTCGAAGTGACCAGCGATCTCAAACGCTCTCTCGATGACGACTGGTCGATGGCGATCCAGCGCGACGACGCCCCCACGATGTCCATCCGGGCCAAGGAGATGGTCGAGCTGTCGTCGAAGTCGTCGTTGGTCATCAAACCACGGGCGGTCAAATCCACGCAGATTGTTGCCAAGTCCGACGATGCGGAGTACGAAATTCTCGGTATCTTGGGCAAGGGAGGCATGGGCGTCGTCTATGAAGCGCGGCAGACGTCCATCGACCGCTCCGTGGCCGTGAAAATGCTGGGCGAGAAGACCAAGGCAGCCGCTCAGAGCCGCCAAAAATTCTTGGCCGAGGCGGTCGTCACCGGCGAGTTGGACCACCCCAACGTGGTCCCCATCTATGACGTGGGGATCAACGACCGTGGTTCGCTCTTTTATTCTATGAAGAAAGTCCAGGGAACCCCCTGGAGCAAGGTTATCAAGGAGAAGTCGCAAGCCGAGAACCTGGACATCTTGCTGCGGGTCGCGGACGCCGTCGCCTTTGCCCATTCACGGGGCGTGGTCCACCGTGACCTCAAACCGGACAACGTCATGCTCGGCGAATACGGCGAAGTATTGGTCATGGACTGGGGATTGGCACAACCCACGGATAGCTTTCGCAAGAAAAACACCGTGGCGAACGTCCGGTCCCTGGGCGGAACCCCCTCCTATATGGCACCCGAAATGGTCTTAGGCCCGGTCGAAAACATCGGACCGGGCAGCGACATCTATCTGCTGGGAGCGATCCTGTATGAAATCCTGACCGGCAAAGCCCCGCACTCGGCCTCGAACGTCTCTCAAGCCTTGGTCTACGCGGGCCAGAACGTCAGCAAGCCCCCTGAAGACAAGAGCGAACTGCGCGAGATCGCCATGCAGGCCATGGCCACCAAGCCGGAAGACAGATATCCCAGCGTACGGGATTTTCAAACCGACATTCGCAATTACCAATCCCACACCGAAAGCGTCGCGCTGGCGGGGGTGGCCGAAGAATACCTAAGAAAATCCCGCAAATCGGGCGAGTACGAAGGGTTCTCGCGGGCGATGTTCGCCTTCGATGAAGCGGCTGCGCTCTGGGACGGAAATACAGCCGCTAAACGGGGCGCCGCCAAGGCCCGATTGGAATATGCCCAAACGGCACTCAATAAAGCGGATTTGGACCTGGCGGAATCGCTGCTCGATCCCCAAAACCCGGATCACAAAGTGCTCTACCAAAAAGTCGCCGCACAACAGCGCGAACGGGCGGCGCACAAGCGGCGTTTGCGGACCGCCCGCTGGCTCGTCCGCGGATTGGTGGCGACGATCTTGTTGGTCGTAAGCGTCGCCCTGGCACTAGTCATCAAAGCGGAAAAGACCGCCCGGCACGAGCGGGATGTCGCTGAAGAGCAACGCCAATTGGCCGACACCGAACGCCAGCGCGCTGAAGCAGCAGCCGAATTGGAACGGGTGGCCAAACTTGAGGCCGAGCAAGCCGCCGCGAAGGAAGCGGAAGCAAAGAAACAAGCCGTGGCCGCCCGCGATCTTGCCATCGAAGCGAAGAACAGTGAAGAAAAAGCCAGAATCGCCGAAAGTGAGGCCAGGGTTGCGGCCGAGCAAGCCGAACAACTGGAAAAAGAAGCCAAAGAGGACGCCATTGCGGCGCGAAAAATCGCCGAGAATGAGCGCGCCCGCGCGGACGAGGCCCGCGACGCGGCCGTCGCCGCCAAGGAGGCGGAGGAATACGAAGCCTACATCGCCCGCGTCCGTCTGGCAGCCGCCAAGATCGATGAGAATGAATTTGACTCAGCGCGCGGGCTGCTCCAGGCCTGCGACTCCCGGTTTCGACAATGGGAGTGGGGGCGATTGATGTATTTGTGCAGCCAGTCCGAAAAAAGCTTCGACGTCGGCGTTCCCACCGCCAGTTTCGCCCTCGCACCCGACAACCAGTCGTTCGCCACCGGCGGTTCCAACGGCGTGGTCTCGGTATGGAACGCACAAGACGGGACGCTGAAATATCAATGCACTCACGGCGGCGACGTTATACACACGATCGCATATTCCCCCGACGGTCGATGGCTGGCAACGGGCGGCGACGACGAGACCGGTTACATCAAACTCTGGGATGCTGCCACCGGCAAACGTATCGATCGACAATTCGGGGCACGGGCCAGCGAGAGATCCTTCGGCAACAGCCATACCGAGACGGTCACCAGCTTAGAGTTTTCACACGACGGACGCCGGTTGCTCAGCGCCTCGTTGGACGGGACGGCCCGTCTTTGGGATGTTGCGTCCGGAAAGCAGATTCGCCGGTTGTTCGGTCACAACTGGTGGGTCTGGTCGGCCGCCTTTCGCCCCGAACAGGACGCCCAGGGGCGCGCGGTGGACGAAAAACGGATCGTCACCGCCGGCCAGGACGGTACGGTCATCGTCTGGTCCGACGAGACCGGACGCTGGACCGAGGACGCGAACGTTCGGCAAGGGACTCCCTTTCGCGGTCACAACGGCCCCGTGTTCTGTGCGCGATTCACCCCTGACGGCAAGAACGTGGTGTCCGGCGGATACGATCGCCGCATCTTGATTTGGAAACCGGAGTCGGTCGTCGAGTTTGATTTCCGCAATCTCGCCGAAGGGCTACCGGTCGCTGAGACCGAATTTCGCGAACTTGTCGGACATACTGACACGGTGCGTTCAATTCATTTCTCCGCCGACGGCACATTGCTCGTTTCCAGCGGTCGCGACAATACCGTGCGGGTCTGGGATATCGCCTCGAAACAGTTGATCCGCACCTTTCGCGGGCACGGCAGTGCGGTGACGTCGGCGGAATTCTCCCGCGATGGCCGCTGGATCCTTTCCGCTGCCGACGATGCCCAGGCCAAGCGCTGGAGCCTGGCGGGAGACGACGAAATCCAGACTCTGCAGGGACGTCGGCTCGCCGGGCACACCAGCGCGGTACTCGGCGCAAGCTTTTCACCCGACGGCCGCCAAGTCGTGACGGCCAGTCAGGACCGCTTTGCCAAGTCCTGGTCGGCAGACTCGGGCAACGTCACGCACGCATTCTTCGAGGGCCACCAGTTTTTGTCCTCCACGGTGCTCTACTTCCCCGATGGCAAGCGGCTGATCACCAGCGCGATGGATAACACAGTACGAGTCTGGGACCTTGCGACGGGGACAGAGGAGTTTCACCTGGAAGGGACAGGCCGCAAAGCGGCAGTCGCCGTTTCGCCGGACGGGCGGTGGATCGTCACCGGCAGCGACGGGACAGCCGTCAAACTTTGGGATGCCCGCGACGGAAAACTTATCCGTGAGTTCACCGGTCATGCACACGAAATCACCGCCGTCGCCGTCACGACCGTCAGCGTCAACCATGTCCTTTCGGCGGACGAAGCGGGCCGCTGTTCGCTGTGGAACGCAGACACGGGCGAGCGAATTCGACAGTTGGCCGGCGAACTCGGCGGGCATTCGGGGCGCATCGTCGCCGCCGCGTTTACGCCAGACGGACGCCGCGCATTGACCGCCAGCAGCGATCACACGGTGGCGCAATGGGACGTGGCCAGCGGCGAGGAGTTGGTCAGCCGCGTCTTGCGACATCCCGATGCGGTGACTTCGCTGGCGGTCGCCCCCAACGGCAATTTCGCGCTGACCGGCTGTGTCGACGGTACCGTCCGCTATTGGGACCTGGAGTCCGGCGCCATGATACATGCGTTTGACGACGTCGGCGGCAGCGGTACGGTCTCCGACAATTTGCGGGCGTTGATGGACAAACGCGCCTGGGATGTGGCCGATCTGAGCAAACAGAGCAACGTTCGCGAGCAAATCATCGACGAACTACTCTCCGGCGAAACTGCGGTGGAATCCGAGACCGTCCAACAATTGGCGGCGGCATTTAATGTCGATCCGCGGGAACTTCATCGGTCCGTCCCGGTCTCGGTCACGTTGTCCGCCTCCGGCATGGCCGGGGCGACCTATGCGGCCGATCGCAAGGTCCGCGTCTGGGAACTTGCAACCGAGCGGGTCGTGCTGAATAAGGAATTTCCGTTTCTGATCTGGTCGGCCGATTTTGATCCGCAAGCTCGCGGCACACGACTGGCGCTCGTCGGCGGTAATCAAACTCATCTGGTCGAAGCGGCCACCGGCGACGTGGCGATGTCCTTTGGTCCGCATGGGGCGGTGGCGTCGGCAAACTTCTCGCCCGATGGGACTCGCCTAGTGACGGGCAGTTGGGATAACTCGGCCCGCATCTGGGATGCCGTCAACGGCCGCGTGCTGGCCAAGCTGGAAGAGGCCCACGCCGGTGCCATCAACTCCTGCGTCTTTTCCCCCGACCCGGCCGGCCGTTTTGTGCTCACCGCCAGCGATGACGGCACGGCCAAACTTTGGGAAATCGTGACGGCACGGCGCAAGACATCCGCCGACGGCGATGAATCCGAAGTCCAGGTGGGACGAGTCGTCCGCACATTTATCGGGCATCATGGACGCGTCGGGTTTGCCACGTTTTCTCCCGACGGACGTTGGGTCTTGACCGCCTCGGATGATAAAACTGCCGCCATCTACGAGGCCCCCTCAGCCGACGCCCCAACGGGTGCGGCGCAACAGGTCGAGCCGGTCTGCGTATTGCGCGGGCACGAATGGGAAGTCCTCTCGATCGCAGCGTCGGCCGACGGAAAACGAATCATCACCGGCAGCGCCGACAAAACGGGCCGCATTTGGGATATCAATATCAACGGCGATGGACGCCTCACGGCCGTACCCGCTCTCGTCCTCGACGGTCACACGGCGAGCGTGACCTGTGTGGCGTTTTCGCCTTTGGAAGATTCGAACGGCAATGGACATTGGGACCCCGGCGAAGTGAACGCCGTCCGGGCGATCACCTCCAGCCGCGACAACAGTGTCAAACTGTGGGACACACTCGTTAAGCCGCGCCAAGCGGGCGCCGGCGACAAACTCGATCTGCCGCACGCAACGGAGATCCTGACCTTAACCGAACATGACCGCACCGTGACCTCGGTGGCGTTTTCCAGCGACGGTCGCCGCGTCCTCTCCGCCAGCCGTGACGGCCGTGCGATCGTGTGGAAGTCGGTCGACTGGTCGGCGGCGCCCCAGAGCGGAAAGTCTCAAACGAACTGAACGTCATGTGGGGCATTTTCTCATCGTCCGGCGTTATCTCCTCGCGGCGCGAAACGGCCCGCGCCCGCGATGCGTTGCGCCGAGTGAACAACGAACAGCGCAGTCTCGAGACGCTCTCTAATGAACAATTGATGCGGGAAAGCACCTCTCTGCGCTACCGCGCCAAGTGCGGCGAGACAATCGATACACTCCTTCCCCGCGGGTTCGCCTTGGTTCGCGAAACCGCCGCGCGGCATTTGGGGATGCGGCACTATGACGTCCAAATCCTGGGCGGCGCATTGTTGGCCCGCGGCTGTCTGGCCGAGATGGCGACCGGCGAAGGGAAGACATTAACGGCCGCGCTACCGCTCTATTTGCATGCCTTGTCCGGCAAGGGCGTCCATCTGGCAACGGCGAATGACTATTTAGCTCGCCGCGATGCTCAGTGGATGCGGCCGATTTATTCGGCATTGGGCCTGTCGGTCGGCGTCATCCAAACCGATTCGTCCCCGGCCGAACGCAAGGCGGCGTACGCCTGTGACATCACCTACGGCACCGCGAAGGAATTCGGCTTCGACTTTCTCCGCGACCGGTTGATCAATCGCGATCACGGCGTTTCGAGTGACAGCCACCGCACACCAACCGGGTACGACGATAATGAAGCCTACCAAGGTGTACAACGCGGGCTGAATTACGCGCTGGTCGACGAAGCCGACAGCATCCTGATTGATGAAGCTCGCATGCCGTTGATCATCAGCGAAGTCGAGCCCGCAGCATCGGCGACACTCGCCGCCGCATCAACCTGGGGAGCGGAGATCGTCGGGCGACTCGAGGACCACGAACATTATGCAACCGATCCCGGCACCTCGACGTTTCGCCTGACACCGGCCGGTCGTGCGGTGATCCGGCAAGCTCCCAAACCCGCGTCGCTAGCCGACATGCAAGCCGGTGAACTGTTTGACAGCGTCGAACAGGCGATCCTCGTGCAGCGGCGTTTCCGACCCGAACAGCATTACGTCGTCCTCGATGGTGAAGTGGTGGTCGTGGATGAATTCAACGGCCGCTTGGCCCAGGGACGGCGTTGGCGGCATGGCCTGCACCAGGCGATCGAAGCCCGTGAGGGTTTGGAGATCAGTCCGGTTACCGGTGCGGCCGCGCAAGTGACGATGCAGGAGTTCTTCCTCCGCTATCAATTGCTGGCCGGCATGTCCGGCACGATACTTCCCGCCGCGCGAGAGATAAAGAGCGTCTATCGGCGACCGACCGTTGCCGTGCCCCTCAACCGCCCCTGCCTGCGAGAGACCTGGCCCGACCGCGTCTTTTGCACCGCTAATGACAAATGGGAAGCGATCGTCGCCGAGATCCAAGCGGTCCGCGCCCAGGGACGCCCCGTGTTGGTCGGCACGCGGTCGATCGACAAGTCAGAGCATCTCTCGCAGTTGCTCGACGATGCGGCGATTCCCCATCAAGTCCTGCATGCCCGGCATACCAGCACTGAAGCCGAACGCATCGCCGCCGCCGGACGGGGCGGACAGGTGACGGTCGCCACAAACCTTGCCGGGCGGGGGACGGACATCCGTTTGTCTCCCGGCGTGGCGGAATTGGGTGGGCTGCACGTGATCGGCACCGAACTCCACGAGTCGCCGCGCATCGACCGCCAACTCAGCGGCCGCGCGGCTCGGCAAGGCGATCCGGGAAGTTGCCGCACGTTTCTCTCGCTGGAGGACGACATCCTGGAGTCGGCATTCGGAGCGGATCACGTTGAAGAGTTCCGCATCGCTTCGAAAAGACGGTCGCTGGACAGGCGTTACGCGAAGATGTTTCGCACCGCCCAAAGAATTGTCGAGCGGCGTCATGCCCGACAGCGGCGGCAATTGTTCAAGTCCTCCCGCCGTCGGCAGGAACGGCTGGAGCGGTTGCGGTTGGACCCGTTCTTGGAAGTCGACAATGACCGCCGCTAATTGACTTCGTAGGTACCCGCCGGTTCTTCGCTCGCGTCGTCAAATTCCTCGAAGAGCACGTCCGAATCGATCGCATCATCAGGACTGGGCGGAACCACAGCCGGCTCGGTTGTCACCGGTTCACAAACTCCCGCCGGCATTTCGGCATGCCGGCTGATCTGCCCATAAGGCCCGTTGCTGATCACGGGAGACGAATAGGTCTTTTGCAAATGCTCAAGGTTGTGGAACCGAGACTTTGCCCGTTCGTCAGCATCGCAATACGCCGCTTCGGGCCAAGGACCTTCGGAGAGGTAAATCTGATTCTGCTCCAGCAAAGTTCCTTCGGCGTAGAACAGGTTCTTTAGCCCCAATGCATACTCGACCCGCGCCTGGTAATGGGCGCTATCCGCTTCGGCAAACCGTCGCTGTGCATCGAGAACGCGGTCCAGATCGGTGATGTTTTCGTTTTCAAACTTGTCCTGCAGGACTTCATATTCACGCTTGGCCGCCAGACGGCGATTGAACGTCGAATTGACCGCCGCTAATGACCGTTTGACCTCGCCGACGCTGTTGCTCAGGTCGTAGACGACTTCCCGTTCCTGCTCGCGAAGAATCGCCCGCTCGCGTGCTAAGGCAAATTCGGCATTCTTGACCGCCGCGTGGGCACGTCGATGTCCCAACGGCACGGCAAATTCGACTCCCAATTCCCATTCCTGGAAGTTGCCGTCAGTTAAATTCTGCCAAGCATTGTTAAACTGCCCGTTTACGTCGGCGTGTTGGTTGAACAGGTCCTTGCCAAATCCACGCCAGCGGTAGGTTCCCGTGGCATCCAACCGGGGCAACAGGAACTTTGAAGTCGCCTGTAGTTCCAGGGTGCGGCGTTTGACTTGCCAGCGTTGCCGCCGCAATTCCACCCGCCGGGAAAGGGCTTCGGCCTTGATGGTATCCCAATCAAAGACGACTTCGGCCACCGGCGGCTCATCAACCGGACGCAACAACCTCCCGTCGGTCAGCGGCAAGCCCATCAACAGCCGCAATCGCCGTTCGGCGACTTGAATCCCGTCCAATCCACGAAACGTGCCCGCCCGGCTGCCGTTGTTATCCCGCGTCCCTTCCACCAGACGGCCGGAGAGGGCATCCTGAACCGCCTCTTCGAAGCGATAATATTGTTCCTGCGCCTGCGCTTCGTTTTCCTCTTCACCCCCAACGCGTCCGGCGAGATTGAGTGCCTTTACCCTCCGCCAGGTTTGTAGGGCGGCGTCGCGGGCTTCGATGCGTGCGTGCAGATTGCGGTAGGCAAAATACAGGTCCCAATAGGCGTTCTCGACGTTGCTGACGAACTTGATCACGCTCTCCTCAAAATCGGCGAGACTGACGTCGGTATTGATCCGCGCCAGCAGCACGCCGTTGAACTGCGATCCGTACGGCAACCGCGGCAGCGTGGCCAATTCGCCCGCCCCAGCGGGAAACTGCGGCCCCGCGATCCGGTTAAATTCTGCCCCGAAACCTAACAACAACGGCTGACGCACGTTGGCCTCAATCCGCGTATCCCAGGCACTGGGAAAGCGGTTGCCCGGCGCGTTGTTGGCGTCGTAGCCGGTGATCTGCCGGATGCCCAGTTCGGCCCCCGTGACCGCCCGGCGATCGAGTCCAACCTGCATGAATGCGGCATCTTGTTCCAAAAGCTGTGTTCCAAAGGCCGTCACCGCGTTGTTGACAGCGCGGTCGTTCTTTTGATTGAAACCGTTGGCATAAAAATTCGTGTCAAAGGCGCTCAAGGCCCCTTCCACACCGAACCGTGGATCTGTCTCGGTGATCGCCGGGTCGTACGTGGTCGCCACAACTTGCGGAGCATCCAATAGCCGCCCGCCGAGGTCTCGCAACACGCGACTGTTAGACAGCGCCGTTTTGATCGTTTGTTCCAGCGTAAGATCTGTGAACTCCCCAATTTCGACATCCTCAACTGTCAACGGCGCGGGCGTCGTCGCGGCATCGAGACTTTGTCCTTCGTCCGTCAGCGGGGATTCGATCTCCGTCGACACGGGGCGATAGGCACTCAGATCAGGCGCGAACGGCACATATGAGTCCGTGCTGCTGCAGCCCATGACAAGGACGACCGCAAGCAACGGAATCGCCAGCCATGCTGCTCGAATCGCAGGTGAATGTGTCTGAAGCACCAAGTTCTCTCGCCCACGCGAAGATTTGAGATCGACGATTCCGGCGCGGTGATTGCGCGCTACTAAGTCCTATCGGCAATTGTTACCACCGGCATGACCGTTATGTTCGACACAAACCGGAAAATCGCCGAGAGTCACGCAATCATCCCAGATCCCCCCGGGGATTTTGTCTGCGATTAGTCACCACCGAACGCAACCTTCTGCCACCAAGCTGCGCAGACAGTGGTCGCCCGCCGCCTTAAAATGAATTCACGTGTCCGCGCCCCCTTCCGTCTCGCAAACGTCCGACGTTGACTGAGCGATTTCGGTGCGTGCTCACCCACACGTAATTGCATTTTCATTGTCTATAGACGCGTCGCCGCCACGTTTCGGTTTCCGAGAATCTCATGAGCTCCATAGGCGATCAAACCGAATCCGACGCCGAATCGACGGCGTTGCGCGAGATTCACGAGTTGATCGCCGGCATTGCGCGGGCTGCCGAGCGCGGCGACGCCGCCGACGCGTTTTACGGCACCGTTTTAGAGAACTGTATTCAAGCCACCGCCGCGGTTGGTGGAGCGGTCTGGTATCGAGATGAGGACTCCGGTTTTTTTAAGACGCTCCGCGAAGTAAATCTGCCGCCGGCGCTATCGCGAGATCTTCGTTCCGAAGAAGCGCATGCCGAAAAACTGGCCGCCGCCGTGCGTGCGGACCAGCCGACATGCAACCGGCATTCCGTCGAACAGTCGGTCGCCTCCGGAGATACAATTGCCCAGGATTTTCTGTTGTTGCTGTGTCCCATTCGGGCAGACGACACGACGAAATTCGTTGTCGAACTGGTGCTCCGCCGCGCGATGTCTCCGTCCGCCGAACAGGGGTATTTGCGGTTTCTCGCCGCGGTCCGCGATGTTGCCGGCGACTATCATCGACACGCCGAGTTGCGGGAACTTCGCGGCAGCGAGGAACGCTGGCAGGAACTCTACCGCTTGTCGCTGGACGTGCATCACGGCCTATCGGTCGACGAGACCGCTTACGCCATCACCAACGGCAGCCGGCGGTTGTTGGGTTGCGACCGTGTGGGCGTGCTCGATCGCCGCGGTGGCCGCTGTCGCATACTGAGCGTTTCCGGCGTGGATCAGATCGACACCCGCTCACAGACGGTACGCCGGTTGGAATCCCTGGCCGACGCCGCCATTGCCACGATGGAACCGCTGTGGTATCGCGACTCCGGCGAGTCGTTACCTCCGCAAATCGAGCGGCCGCTGCAGGACTATTTGAATGAAGCCCAGGTGCGGCAACTCGCCGTGATCCCCCTCTTCCCCCCGCGCGAAAACGCAAAGGAGACCACCGTCGCCGTGGCCCCGTTCGCCGCGCTGGTCGTCGAATGGAAGCGGGGACACCACTTGAACGACGCCGCGAGAAAACGGGTCCGGCGCGTGGCGGGCGTCTGCGAGTCGGCCTTGGCACGCGCCGTTCTACTACGCTCGTTACCGCTGACCGGTTGGTTGTTGCGACGACGGCAAGCGAAAACATTTACGGCGTCTCACCCGTGGCGAAGACGACTGGCGTGGACGGCAATCACTCTCATCGGGCTGACGTTACTGGGGATGCTGCCAACGCCGTTCAGCGTGTCCGGATTTGGGGAACTCGAGCCGCAAAACGAACAACAGATATTCGCTGTCTCGGACGGTGTTGTCGAGAAATTGCACGTCAACCACGGCGAAGACTGTGCCGCCGGAGACATGCTGGTCTCGATGAGCAACTCGCAGCTTGAGTTCGAGCTCAAACAGGTGGGGGGCGAACTGCAAACGGCCCGCGCCCGCTTAACGTCGGTACGCGCCGCCTATCTCGGCATCGATCGCTCCCAACCCGAGGCCAACCAGCGATACGAAGAATTAACAGCCGAAGAACAGGAACTTCGCGAGAAAATCGCGAGTCTCGAAAAACAATACGAAATCCTGCAGGCGCAACAAGCACGGCTAGAAATTCGCAGCCCGATTGATGGACGCATACTCACCTGGAACGCCGACGAGTTACTACAATCACGCCCGGTACGGCAGGGTCAAGCGCTGTTGACTGTCGCGGACTTAGGCGGACCATGGCACGTCGAACTGCATATTTCGGAAGAGGATGTCGGATATCTCATCGAGGCGCAACGCGATTTGGGGGCTGAATTGGCCGTGACGTTTCTGCTCGAATCGGATCCGGGCAAAACCTATGCGGGAAAACTCGAATCAACCAGTCTGTCGACCAGTTTCGACGAATGGGACGAGGCAGGCATGGCGGTCACGATCACAATCGACCCCGATCAGCAGATCCCGCTCCGTCCCGGCGCGCGCGTCCGGGCAAAGATCGCGGCCGGCCAGCGGTCGCTCGCCTACGTCTGGCTGCACGACCTATACGCCGCCGTTCAGCGTTGGCTGTTATTCTGACCGTCCGGCATTACCGACTAGTGGGGGCTAGAGCATCACATGCGACAAATCATGATTCTCCTCGCCGGCGGCTGGCTTGTGTTGGCACAATCCGCCCCGGCTGGTGAACCCCAACAGATCAAAATCGATTCGGTGCTCGTCACCGTCCTGGAAAAGGCGGACGTCCCCGCTCGGGAAGCCGGTGTCTTGGCGACGCTCGACGTGCGCGAAGGGGACATTGTTGAAGCGGGACAAGTGGTGGGAAGTCTCGACGACAAATTGGCCACGCTCGAACGGGACCGGGTGCAAGTCGAACTTGAATTGGCACAGGAACACGCCTCCAATGACGTACAAATTCGCTTTGCCCAAAAGGCCGAGGCAGTCACCCAGGCCGAGTTGAAACGCGCTCAAGAGTCGGTCGAGAAATTTAGCAAGGCCGTTTCACAGACCGAGCTGGACCGTCTGCGGCTGACCACCGAAAAAGCGACGCTGGAGATTGAACAAGCACGGCGCGACCAAAAAGAAGCGGGGATTGAAGCCCGCGTGAAACAACAGGAGTTGAAACTCGCCGAGGAGGTCGTACGCCGCCGCGGGATCGTGGCGCCGATTTCCGCCGTCGTCGTGCAGGTCAGCAAAGGTCCCGGCGAATGGGTCCAACCGGGCGAGACGGTCCTCCGCATCGTCCGCATCGATCGCCTCCGCGCCGAAGGTTTCGCCGACGCGCGGGTCATGAACCGTCAACTCGCCGGACGACCCGTCACTCTGCGTGTCGAGCAACCGGGCGAACAACCGCTGTCGTTCACTGGTAAACTGGTCTTCGTCAGCCCGGAGGTCAATCGCTTCAACGGGCAAGTCCGCATATGGGCGGAGATCGAAAATCCCCAGCTCACATTGCGCCCGGGGCTCACCGCAGCGATGTCGGTGCTGCCCGCAGTGCCGGCCGATACGCAGCCGACGGGAAAGTGACAACATGGTCTCGCTCACCCCAGTTGAACGCTCCTTGCATGCCACACCCCGCATTTTGCCGCTGCGGGTCCGCGATGACCTCATCGTGCAACAGATGGGGGCCGGCGCCGCAGCGCGGTGGGTCGTCAAGGACCCGATTGCCCTACGCTACTACCACTTTCGGCGCGATGAATACTTCGTGCTCCAGCGGTTGGATGGCCTTCACGCGCTCGAAGAAATTCGGCAGGATTTCCTAGGAGAGTTCCCCTCCGCTCGGCTCACGACCACGCAGTTGCAGTTGTTCTTGACCTATCTGCAAGACAACAGCCTCATCTCGACTGAAGCACCCGGCGAAGCTGCGCGATTATTAAGTCGTCGTCAGCGCGCGCGTTCCACCGCACGCCGCGGCGTCTGGTCCAATATACTGGCGATTCGATTTCCCGGTTTCGATCCGACCGCCCTTTTGGACTGGCTGTCGCCTCGCTGCAGGTGGATGTTCTCGCGCGAGTTTCTCGCCGCCTGCGGAACTCTGGTGCTCGCGGCCCTATTACTATTGGCCGTGCAGTCCCGCACTCTCATATCCCGTCTGCCGGACTTTCATGCGTTTTTCTCCGCGACAAACCTCTTGTACCTGATGGGTGCCGTGGCGGTCGCCAAGGTCCTGCACGAACTCGGCCATGCCCTCACCTGCCGTCGCTTTGGTGCGCAGTGCCATGAGATGGGGTTCATGCTGCTGGTGTTCACCCCTTGCCTCTACTGCAACGTAACAGATGCATGGATGTTGCGCTCCCGCCGCGAACGGATTCTAATCAGTGCCGCGGGCATGTTCGTGGAGGTCGTGATCGCGGCCCTATGCGTCTTCGGTTGGTGGTTCAGTCGTCCGGGCCTGTTCAATGCGCTGTGCCTGAATCAGATTTTCGTCTGTTCGGTCGCAACGCTGCTCTTTAATGGAAATCCGCTGCTTCGCTATGACGGATATTACATTCTTTCTGACTTGGCCAATGTACCCAACCTGCAGCAGCGCGCCGGCGAAGCTCTCCGTAGCATGCTCGCGAAGTGTTTTCTCGGTGTGGAACTGCCCGGGACGGATCTCGGCACGCCGCAGAGACAGGGGTGGCTCGTCGCCTATGCGGTAGCCAGCATCGCGTACAAATTATTCATACTGGCCGCGATCGTGTGGTTCTATTACAAGCTGCTACAGCCCTACCAGCTTGAAATACTTCCGCAGATTCTGGCAGTCGTCACCGTTTTCGCTGCGGTGCTTGTACCCACATGGCGGTCGCTGCGACTATTTGGTTCAATGATGGCGGGAGGACACGTGCACTGGCTCCGGTTTATTTTTCGTTTAACAATCGCCGTCGCCCTCGGTGGTGTTGTGCTGTTCGTCCCGCTGCCCCGCACGATTTCCGCACCGGCCCTGCTCGAAGCCCGCGATGCGCGCCGTGTCTATGTCACAGTGGCAGGCGAACTGACATCGATCGTCCCGGAAGGTACGACCGTACGGCAAGGAGATGTGTTGGCCGAGTTGGATAACCCCGAAATTCGGCGCGATGTCGCCTCGCTGGAGGGGATGCTGAACGAACAAAAGCGGCGGCTGGAAAATCTCCGCAAGCGGCGTATCAGCGAACCGGACGTGGAACTGCAAATGCCGGCCGTCGCCGAGCGCATCAATGATCTGCGCGAACAACTCGGGCAGCGCCGCAATGACTTAACTTCATTGACCATCACCGCGCCGCGGGACGGCATCGTGATCGCCGCGCACAACGAACCAGAGTCCGTTGACAAAGACGATTTGCCGACTTGGAGCGGGAGCTTACACGATAGGAGGAATCTCGGCTGCTATCTCGAAGCGGGAACGCAGATCTGTACCGTCGGCGATCCCGACCGGGGGGAAGCCATGCTGCTGATTGATCGCAACGACGCCCCCTTTGTGCAGCCCGGGCAAAGCGCCAGACTGTTTTTCGGTTCGCTGAGAGACCATCTGATTTCCGGAACGATCGCCGAAGTCGCCGAAGCCGACACCGACGTGTTGCCCCCACTGTTGGCAAAACAGGTCGAAATTCCCGTACGCGAACAAGAACCCGGCGGCGCACAGCCGCTGGAGACTATCTACTTGGCCCGTGTCGAATTCACGGACTCACCCCAGCGGATCCTGGCCGGCAGTTCCGGCGAAGCCAGCGTCCGCGTCGCCCCCCGCTCTCTCGCCCAACGCCTGGCCGAGTACGTCACCCGTACGTTCCGGATGGAATTCTAAGCAACGTTCGGGGCGATTATTCGGAACAACATCCGCGGAGCCTACCGATCGAATTGCAATGCCACTCAAACGGCACGCATCGGCCGGGACGATAATGGCCGAGCGTATACACGCAATCGTGCGGCGGTTCAATGAGCAATTTTAACGGCATCAAGCCGACGGTGGCATAAAAGTGCGCCCCCGACACCCACGGCTGCCAGCAACCGAACGTGTTGCCGTACCGCTCCGCGTTGACTTCTTCGAAGTACAGCGGATTGTAGCAAACCGCCGGCGCTTCCCACTGATACTCCAGCAGGCCCCACATCCGAACCTGTTCGATCGACTTTACGCCTCGCGCGTCGGCGGCAAAGTATTCGGCGGCTGGATCCGGCGCCATCATCAACGTTCGGCCCTGCTCATCGTGCGTCTTGGGCAGGATATTGACCTTCAACTGTGTGATCGGCACGAAGTCCAATTCCACCTGGTCGGTCGTGGAAGACTCGGGAGCGGCTGGGGCTTGCGGTGCGAATTCGTACGCGACCGGCACCGGCCCGCGACCCCCCATCGGATGAGACAACAAGGTCTCCCTCTCGCCCGGGGTGAGGGTCTTCGCGCGGTGCTCCCTCATCCCCAACCCCTCTCCCCGAGGGAGAGGGGAGGAAACGTTGACACGTTCTTGTGTTGGCGATCGATCATGTTCCGGCAATTCGCCCGCAGACACGATGGCAGGTGACAACATCAGGCACAGCGTGCAGATTAGCGCAGCGACGAACCTTTGCCTGCGTATCTCAAAAAGAAGCGTCCACGACATACCTGACGACCTCCGTGTCGGATGGAATGACGTTAAACAGTTTCGACGCAGCCCGCCGCCCTGCTGTACCCGATAGACTGCCGTTGTGAACGATCCAGCACCGAAGCTGAGACCAGCCGCGCAAACCGGCACAATCGATTCAATTTTCCGACGGCAGCGGAGCCACTGCCTTCTCTCCGACGGCGGGAGATTCTTGCTCATCGAGTACTTTTCGGATGTGCGGCAGCACGTTTTTTACAACGACCGAGTAACCTTCCGCCGTGGGGTGAATCCCATCCGCCTGATTCAGCTGTTGATTGGCGGCGACCCCTTCGAGAAAAAAGGGAATCAACACAACGCCGTGTTTCTCGGCCAACCGGATATAGACGTCGCGGAACTCACCCGCATACTCCTGACCCATGTTCTGCACGATCTGCATGCCCGCAAGCACCACGGTCACCCCTTCGCTCTTGAGCCGCGCGATCAACCGGTCGATGTTCTCAAACATCGTTTGCAGATCGCCCCCGCGCAGACCGTCGTTGGCCCCGGTTTCCAGGATGACGACGTCGGGCTGGAGCTTGAGAATCCAATCGGCCCGGGCCAAACTGCCGGCACTCGTTTCCCCCGCGATTCCCGCGTTGATCACCTTCACGTCATACCCCTGTCCGCGCAGTTTGCGCTGCAGCTGCGCCGGGTACGCCTGCTGCGGATCGACGTTCAACCCTTCGGTGAGGCTGTTTCCCAGCGCCACGATCACCGTTTCCGCTTCCAGCGACTCCGTCACAGTTTGTGATCTTGTGGACCCCGTATCGGATTGCGACGGAGGCGCATCACTCGCCCCGCATCCCATGAGCAGAGCGGCAATAATCCCAATAGCCCCCAATCCAGAACGCATCAGTCTCACTCTTGTGTGCTCCTCAAGCCAATCTTCAGACTTGTTGTCCCGTTGCATTGCCTCAATCGTGCTCGCGAAGAAACACAATCGGACGTTTCCGCAATATCGAAATCGACGCGCCTAAACCGACGGCCACGACCAACAACACAGTCGCCGCCATCAACAGCGCGCTTGCAGCGAAATGGGGAAAATAACGAATATCGAAAACCCACACACTCAAGGCCCAACTGGCCGCCTGGGCCATCCCGACGGCGATCGCCGCACTCACCGTGCCCAGAATCACATTCTCCAGCGCAAACACCCGCAAGACAAATCCACTTTTTGCGCCGAGCACCTTATAATACGCTGCCTCCTGCGTCCGCGCGAACCGCGTCGCGAACACGGCGCTGACGATGATCAGCATCCCGGCGGCGATGCTCACCCCGGCCAGCAGGCGAATCACCAGCGAGAGATTGCGAGCCACCGCCGCCAGCGCCGTGACCGCCTGATTCACGTCGATCACGCCGATATTCGGAAACCGGGCCACAACGTGGTTCTGGATCTCGCTGATCCGGTCCACAGGAGCGTGCACCGCCGTGAAAATACTTTGTGGTGCATCGCCCAGCACGTCGGGCGGAAAGACGAAATAAAAAAACGGGGCGATCGACTCGCGGGTCCGGCGGCGGATACTACTGACCGTTGCCTTCTGCGTCACCCCCTGGACGCGAAATGTGATCGTATCGCCGATCTGCAATTCCCGCATCTCCAGCACATTGTCTAACACGGAAACCTGCGGACCGTCAATCTGCGGGTCAAACAGCGCAGCACCGTCGACCAACTCCTCGTCATCGAGCAGTTCATTGCGATATGTCAAATTAAATCGCCGCGCCAAATTGTCGCCGCGGCGCTTGCGCTCCGCGCTCCGGTCGAGCACCTTGCCGTTGATCGCTGATATCGTCCCGCGAACGACCGGATAAAAAGGGGGCAATTCGGTGCGCGGCCCCGTTTCGGCGGCAAGCAACTCGCGAAAGGCTTCCCGCTGATCCGGCTGAACGTCGACGAAAATCATGTTCGGCGTGTCTTCCGGCCAGGAACTGACAAATGTCGCATCCAGGTTCTGTTCCACCAGATGGATCGTCAGTACGACCGAAAGAGCCGCTGCCAGCGTGACAATTGTCGAGCGAGTCGCGTTACGCGGACGAAACAACCCGCGAAACGCCAACCGCATCGCCAGGCTGCGAAAATGCCGGCGGCGGAGCACAAACAGCACCAACTCGGTCAATCCGGCAATAACCGCCACCAATACTAGCGTGCCCCCCGTGAAATACAATCCCCGCCACATATCATCCAACTGCCACAGCACCATCCCGGCAAAGAACAGAATCAATAGCGCCAAGATCGCATAGAATGCCGCGTCGCGGGGGACGGGAATCGTCTCCTTTCGCAAAATAAAACTCGGCCGCAAGGCCTTGAGCCGATCCAACGGCAAAAACGTAAAAATGGCGACGACGACCGTGCTGAGCAGCAAACTCTCGGCAATCACCCGTCCCGAAACTCGCAAGGTAATCCCCGGCGGCATCAGGTCGGACAACAGATAGGGCAGCAGTTTTTGTCCGAAGATCCCCACGGCAATCCCCAACACTGTCCCAAGAAGCCCCAATAGGGCGATCACCGCCAGAAAATGCAGCGTCACGAACCGGTTCGTCGCCCCGAGGGTCTTCATAATAGCGACCGTGCCGTCCCGCTCTCGCAGAAATGCCGTGATGGCACTCTGGATACCGATCCCGGCCAAGATCAGAATAAATACCGCCACGAAACTCAAAAACGACAACAGATTTTCAAAGAACCGCTGTATGCCCGACCGCGTCGTTCGATAGGTACGAACGCGTTCCAACTCCGGGTCGGCGAGGTCGCCGAGAGCGTTTGCAATGCTTTGCAGTTCGGCGGCGCGAGCCACCTTCAGGAGTGTACGGTGCTGCACGCGGCTTCCCGGCAACATCAATTGCAGTTTCTCCTGGTCGGCGGCGGCCACCAGAATCCGCGGTCCGAAGGCCACGAAATTCACCGGCCGCACCGGGTCGCTGACAAGCACGTCGGCGATGATCAATTCCGCTTCCCCCAGCCTCAGAACGTCGCCGACTTTCAGCTTGAGCCGGTCGAGGACTAATTGTTCTGGGATCACCCTGCCCGCCCGAAGCTGTTCCTGCAGCGGTTTTCCGGACGCCAAGCGCACTTCGCCGTAAAACGGATAGGCCGGCTCCACGATCTTCAATTCCGCGAACAGCGACTGTGTATTGTCCGCGTTTCGCGCCACCGTGAAGAACTGCTTCACGTCCGTTCGTTCCACGCGCTGCCGGCCAACCAATTCATCAATCCCGGATTCCAGCAGCGGCGACAACGGTTGGCGGCTGTCGACGATCACATCCGCCGCCTGCAATTTGCGGGCATCGGCCAACAGTGCCGCGTTGACGCTGTGCCCGAAGCTATTCAGCCCCACCAGTGTGACCAGTGCCAGCGCCACGCAGAGCACAAAGATCACCGAATGTTGCCGGGCCGTTGTCAGTTGACGGCGAATCAGATTCCAATGCATCATCGCCCCGGCGCTTCTGCTTGCAGCGGGTCAGCTCGCACGTCCTCCAGCACGCGCCCGTCCTGCAACGTAATCATGCGGCCGGCGCGACTGGCAATCTCCGGGCTGTGCGTCACCAGCACCAGCGTGGTTCGCTGCTCCCTGTGGATCTCCAATAATAGATCCAAGATCGCGTCGCCGTTCTTGGAATCGAGATTTCCGGTCGGTTCGTCGGCAAACAAAATGCTCGGTTTGTTGATGAGCGCCCGGCAGATGGCGACTCGCTGTTTTTCCCCGCCCGACAATTGGCTGGGAAAATTCGTCGCGCGGCCGGATAATCCCACGCGATCCAGCACCGCGCGCCCCGCCGACACCGCATCGCGGTTGCCCGCCAACTCCGCCGGAAACACCACATTTTCTAGCGCAGTCAGCGAGGGGACCAGATGGAACGACTGAAACACGAATCCCAACGTTCGGTTACGTAGCGGCGCCAATTCGTCTTCGCTTTTGTTCGTAATGTCTTGGCCGTCCAGCACGACCCGCCCCGATGACGGATTGTCCAGCCCCGACAAGAGACTCAACAGCGTCGACTTTCCGCTCCCGCTGCTGCCGACGACTGCCACAAACTCCCCGGAATCGATCGACAGCGTAACGCGGTCCACAACGCTGACCGGCTGATCGTTGATCGCATAGACCTTGGTGAGTTCGTGGGCTTCAATCATACTCATGGACCGTCCTTGAGATTGCCAGCGCGCAGCATGCCAATTACGAGAGCAAGGCGTGAACCGGTTCGTGCTCTTCCACGCCGGTCAGGCGAAAATTCAATCCCTGCGAGCGGAACGTCAACCTCGTATGGTCCAGGCCCAAACAGCGCAGGATCGTGGCTTGCACGTCATGCACGTGAACCGGGTTTTCCACCGCATGGAAACCGAGTTCATCCGTGCCGCCGTAGGAAATGCCCGGTTTGATCCCGCCGCCGGCAAACCACATCGTGAACGCCTGAGGATGATGATCGCGCCCCATGCTGCGGCCCAGCGCCGCACTCGCTTCGACCATCGGCGTCCGCCCGAATTCCCCGCCCCAGACTACCAGCGTATCCTCCAACATGCCCCGCCGCTTTAAGTCGAGGATCAACGCGGCACAAGCCCGGTCGGTCTCCGCACACTGGCCACGAACGCCCCCCTCCACGTCGCTGTGGTGGTCCCACCCGGCGTGGTACACCTGCACGAACCGCACACCCCGCTCGGCAAGCCGCCGTGCCAGCAGGCAGTTGTTGGCAAACACCGACTTGGGATCGCCCGGTTTTGCACCGTACAGATCGAGCGTCTCTTGGCCCTCTTCGGCAAAGTCCATCAACTCCGGTGCGCGGGATTGCATCCGAAACGCCATTTCATAGGCGTTGATCCGCGTCTCAATCTCCGGATCCCCCACGACGTCCAGCCGCCGCTCGTTGAGCGTGCGGATCAAATCCAGCGACTCGCGTTGAGCGCGGATGTCGTAACCCGCCGGATTCGCGACGTGCAAAATCGGATCTCCCTGACTGCGAAACGGCACGCCCTGATGCACCGACGGCAAAAATCCGCTGCTCCACATCGCCGCGCCGCCGCTGAGGCTGCCGCCGCTTTTGAGCACCACGAACGACGGCAAATCGTTCGCCTCGCTCCCCAGTCCGTAACTCAGCCAGGCCCCCATCCCCGGACGCCCCGGCACGCCGCTGCCCGTGTTGACGAACAATTGGGCCGGCGAGTGGTTGAACAAATCGGTATGTACCGACCGCACGATGGCGATCTCGTCGACCACCTGTGCCAAATACGGCATCACGTCCGCGATCTCCGCGCCACTCTCCCCCTGTTTGGAAAACGAAAACCGCGGCCCTAACACGGCGGCGTCCGGTTGAATGAACGCATACCGCTGACCTTGAATCACCGACGGCGGAATCGGCTTCCCTTCCAGTTCGGCAAGCTTCGGCTTGTAGTCGAACATATCCAACTGGCTCGGCGCACCGGCCATGAATAGATAGATCACCCGCTTTGCCGTTGCGGGAAAATGCGTCTTCTGTGGCGCAAAGGGACTGCCCCCGCGCACGGACGCCCCCTGCGCAACCGGTGTGACGCTATCGGCCAACAGCGACGCTAAGGCAATTTTTCCGATGCCAATTCCGCAGTCCCGGAAAAAATGCCGTCGTGTCTGATGTTTCAAGTCCAGCGTGTTCATCGTTTCGATCGCTATATCGATAACTGATTCAAAACCCTCTGACGCCTCACGTCCACACTTGTCTTACAGATCGATGAACAGGCGCAACCGGGTTTTGAAACGGGGTCTAAGGATTCGTAATCACTTCATCCAAATTCATCAAAGCCCGAGCCGTCATCGCCCAGGCCGCTTGTTGGGGTGTCGCCTCTTTGTTCCCGGCAATCTGCTCGGAGTTCAATTCACCCTGCTTAAACCGCTCCATCTGTGCTTGCTGGTAAGTCACAATCGCTTCGATCTCGGCCGGCTCGGGCGGCCGCGTCAGTAAACGTCGGAAGACATTCGTCGCAATCTCCTTTGGCGCCGCACCGGCGGCCTGAGCCTGTTCGGCCAAGGCCCGCGCCATCTCAAGGTACATCTCGTCATTCAATAACGTGAGCGCTTGCAGCGGAGTGTTGCTGTGATTGCGGCGGGCAACGCACGTTTCCCCCGTCGGCGCGTCGAATACGGTATAAGCCGCAAACGGCGCCGTCCGCTTGCTGAAGGTATACAGCGCCCGTCGATACCGATCCTCCCCAACTGAGACCGGCCAGGGGGTATTGCCGTACGCCAGTGCAGTAACACTTTCCGGTTGCGGCGGATAGACGCTCGGACCGTACATTTTTGGTTCGAACAATCCGCTGGCGCACAACAGGATATCACGGACCATCTCAGCGTCGACCCGCTGCCGTGGTCCGCGGGCCAGCAGGGAATTTTGCGGATCGTGTTCCAGCAACGCCGGCGTGACGGCTGCGTGTTGGCGATACGTCGCGCTCGTCACGATCAGCCGATGCAGTTTCTTCAACGACCACCCCTGGTCCATGAATTCCGTCGCCAGCCAATCCAATAACTGCGGATGCGTCGGCGGATCGCCCTGCGTCCCGAAGTCGCTGCTGGTCGGCACCAAGCCGGTTCCGAAGAAAGCCTGCCAGGCCCGATTGACCGTCACGCGGGCGACGAGCGGATTGTCGCGGCTCACCAGCCAGCGGGCCAACGACAATCGATCCGCCGGGCCTTCTTTGTCGCCGTCCTGCAAAAACTCCGGCAGCCCGGGCGCGACTTCTTCTTTGGGACTCAGATA
>CALFYU010000478.1 GCA_937952455.1 uncultured Planctomycetaceae bacterium | reverse complement strand
AGCCTTGCAGACCGGGAACGGCGTTGCAAGCATCGATCGCCAGCCGCTCTAGTAGCAAACTTGGAACGTTCTGCGCCGGAACTTGTCCACCCAAATAAGAGAACCGCCCGTCATTTGTGAGACGTTGTATCGCAGGCGGGAAGCAGTGGCGACACGTTCCGCACTTGCCGACATTTACGGCCAACGAAACGGCGATGCCCGGAATGAAAGGCTGGACAATCCCGCCGTAGAGCAGCGAGTCGGGGCCAATTTCGTCGATTACCGACGCGAGCGCCGCAGCGTCGGCGATCAGCCGCGTTTCCTGAGACCCGGCGCCGTACCGCGGTTTGACGACGCAGGGGAAGCCGGGAGCGACGTCAACGCCGGATTGTGGATCAAATGGAAACGTCTCAATCGTGGCGACTTTGACTTTCTGCAGGTGACCGGCCAATTGTAGTTTGTCGGCGCACAACTTGATCGCGAACACGTCCGGCCCGCACAGCGGCCGGTTTTGGGATGTGACGCACTGCGCGCGGCGGGTGAGGTGCGCGTCGAATTCCGGGGCGATCAGGCACGTCGCATCACATTCCACGACGAGTTGTTCAAACAACCGGCGTTCTTCATCGACGGCTTCGACAAGGTGAAATTCTGCCGCCAGCGGCGGCGGTGGGCCGAGACGGGTGTCCCAGGTGGTGACGACGTCGATGCCACTGATGCGCCCCGCGTCATCGAGAAAGGCGGACAACATCGCCCGGCCTTCGCGGAGCAATGAACCGTCGAGTTTCGCCGGCCAAGCGCCGCTGCAGAGGAACTCGCTGACGAAAATGCGCATAGTAGAGCAGCGTGCGGCCGCGGGCCGGAACGGCGGTGGCAGTGTAAGGATTTGCTAAAAATGCCCAGAAAGACTCGTGTGTCGGATGACACCGCCGGCTCGTCCAGCCGTGAATCGTTGGTGCTTAGATCCGCACTGGCGGGCAAGCCGCCAGTGGCACCCAGAGTGAGTTCTCGCATGGGCAACGAAACCGGGCCTGTCGAACAATGCCGACAGGCCCGTTTGATCTTAGATGTTCCGAGTTGAATACTACTCGTCCTTGTCGGGCTTATGCTCTTTGTGGCACTTCGCACAGGAGGCGGCTTTTTTCAGCTCTTTGATGGCCTCTTTGACGTCTTCGCCTTTGACGATTTTCTCGGTCGGCTCAACCAGGGCCTTGGTCTTCTCCTTCCAAGCTTCCTCGTCTCCCTTGGGGGGCTTGTTCTTGGCCATGTCCTTCATCATCGACAGGAATTCTTCTTTTTCTTCCTTTGTCGGTTCCTTCTTGGTGCTGATGATCTTGCGGTAGAGGGCCTTGCTGCCTTTGAAGCCCTTTTCCATGATATCATGGACCGACATCGGCTTCTTGTCTTTTTCTTCTTCCTTTTCGTCCGCCTTGGTGATGCTCACCGCGATCAGCGCCCCAATCGCCAGAGCGGCGGCCACAGAAATCAACTTCCGCATTCTCTAATACTCCCAATTCAATTTGCAGTCGGTTTTTTGAGGATCGCCGAGCGACGGCATCCTCCTAAGAAGGACCCAACCTCCGTGACATCGGCAGTTGGATCAGTGTGTCTACATATGTTTTAACCAAGCGGCGGAGATATCACAAGCGTCGGTGGACACTTGGGATACGACTCGAGACTCAGGCCCCAAGGTGTTGCGCTCTTTAAGGTCCGGCAAGACAACTTGTTTCACGGCAATAAGTTACGGGGCAAGAAACAGTTTCAGAGTTTGGTCGGCGCTTTCTTTCTGGACCAATACGACCAATGTGTCGCCCGGTTGCACTTGGTCCTCCGCGCCGGGGACACGAACATAATCCTCGCGGACAAGCGCCGCAATCAGGCACTGTTGCGGCAATTTCAGATCTTTGAGTTTCTCGCCGTTGATGGGGGCCTTGGCGGGCACATCCAATTCCCAGGCTTCCGCCACGCCTCCGGCGAGTTCGGTCTTGGCCAGAATCGGACCGGATTGAACCATGCCCAGGACTTGTTGGGCCATCACTTCCCGCGGGCTGACGGCTTTATCGATTCCCAGCTTTTGGACAACGTTTGCATAATCCGGACGGCGGATGACGCTCATGATCCGCGGCGCGCCGATTTCCAACGCCTCGATGCCGCACATGATGTTGTCCTCATCGTGCCCCATTGCGGCGACGAAGACGTCTGCTTTGCTCACGCGGGCCTCTTTGAGCACGCTGAGCCGAGTCGCATCGTCGTGCAGAACGGTGGTTTCCGACAGGCGCTCGGCCAGGTATTGGCAGCGCTGTTCGTCCGCTTCCAGCAACGAGACGTTAAATCGTGGCCCTTGGAGGATTCGGGCGAGGTGGTAGCCTACCGCGCCGCCGCCCGCGATGATCACGTTGAGTTTCGAGTGCGTCTTGTGCTGAAACAGCTTGCGGACGTTTTCCAATTCCTCGCGGCGGCCGATCAGCGTCACGTGGTCCCCGTCGGCCAAGGCGTCCTCGCCGCCGGGGATGTAGGTACGGTGGCCGTTGGAAATCAGCCCGACGCGCACGCCCGGCGGCAATTTGAGATCGCGGAGTGCAACCCCAGCCGCCTTGGCGTCCGCCTCAACTGCCAATTCTTGCACCTCGATCCCGCCGCGGGCGAAGTTCTCAACGGCAAACAACCCCCGCTTGCGGATCGCTTTGGCCAGTTCCAGTGCCGTCAAATGCTCCAGGCTCAGCAGGCGATCGATGCCGAAGTGCCGCTGGTAGTCGAACGTGCTGGCGTCGCGGTAGGTGGGATTGAAAATCCGCGCCACGCTGCGGGTGGCGCCCATCGATTTTGCCAGGCTAGCGCCGACGAGAGTGATTTCATCGCCGCTGGTCACGCTGAGGCACAAGTATGCGCTCTGTACGCCGGCATGAAACAACGTGGCCGCGTCGCAGGCAGAACCGACAACCGACTGGACGTCAAGATGGTCTTCGACAAGTTCAAGCGCCGGACGCGACGGGTCGACCAGAATCACGTTGTGGCGATTGGCGCAGAGCAGTTCGGCGATGGACGTTCCGACCGTTCCGGCCCCGAGTATCACGATATTCATGGAGTTTTCACGCGAGTGGATAAAGTTCAAACGTTCCCGGCAGCCGCTCATGCGCTCCGCATCGGCCGGAAACCCTTTCAGTAGCGAGACATTGTAGTCCTCCCGTTGCAGCATGGCCAATCCGCGTAACGAACGGTCCCAGACTGCGAAAATTTGCCGGCCGGCTCTGTTCCAATTCAGCGGCGCGTGTAGTATGACAACAACTGTTGGCGAGGCCCGATGAACTGCGTGCGGTATATCAATTACGATGTGGATCAAAATCTGCGGCATTAAGGACTTAGACACCGCGCAGCGGATCGCCGAATTGCGGCCCGATGCGATCGGTCTCAATTTCTATCCGCAGACGCCGCGCCAGGTCGATGTGGCCGTGGCTGCTAAAATTGCCGCCGCGCTGCCTGCCGGCGTCGAGCCGGTGGGCCTGTTCGTGAATCACGCGGCGGAGGACGTCGGCGAAATCGCAAAAACATGCCGCTTGCGGACGGTGCAATTACACGGTGACGAACCGCCCGATTTTGCCGCGGCGTTTCCGGAGTT
This sequence comes from uncultured Planctomycetaceae bacterium, assembly GCA_937952455.1. Lineage (GTDB taxonomy): Bacteria > Planctomycetota > Planctomycetia > Planctomycetales > Planctomycetaceae > Symmachiella. The sequence goes on along the minus strand of CALFYU010000478.1, from coordinate 18,923 downwards.
GAAGGTGATCCGCGCGGTGCGGATCGGCGCTGAAGGACTGGGCGCAGCAGCCGCATTTTTGCAGCAGTGCGCTCACCAACAGACCACGCCGGACTACTGCTTGGTCGATGCCCGTGTGGCCGGAAAATACGGCGGAACGGGCCATACGGTCTCTTGGGAAATGTTGGACCGCGAATATCGCCGCGAGACGTGGCCCCCGCTGATTCTATCGGGCGGGCTGACGCCGGAAAACGTGGATGAGGCAATCCGCATCTGTCGCCCCTGGGGAGTTGACGTCTCCAGCGGCGTCGAATCGGCGCCCGCCGTGAAAGACATCGACCTCGTGCAGCGGTTTATCGAAGCGGCGCGGCGTGGATTTGAGTCGATTTGATAATACTAGCCACCGAGGACACGGAGAAAAAAACTGTCGACTTTTCCGACGCAATTGATTGCCGCGGTGATTGTGATTGAACGAAGTGTGGGCAAACTGGCTGATGCGATCGCGCGAGCTTTTCACGTTTGTCAGTTTGGCCACAACTCGAAAAGCCGGCGATTGTTATCTTTACTCTCTGTGACCTCGGTGTTCTCTGTGGCAAAAATCTCACCTGCCGAATAAGTTTACCGATTCACAACATCAGTGGCACGGATCGAACAACGTACAACGGAGTTGAAGCATGGCTGATATTCATCCCTTTCGGGCTTTGCGGTACGACGTGGCTCAGGTGGGCGACTTGTCGGACGTCGTCGCTCCGCCGTATGACGTCATTAATGAAGAGATGCAGACGGAGCTTTACGAGAAGCACCCCTGCAACGTCGTGCGGCTGATTCTCAATCGGACCGAGCCGGGTGACGCCGGTCCGGACGATAAGTATGAGCGGGCGGCGACCTTTCTCCATCGGTGGACAAAAGACGGCGTTTTGTCCCGCGACCGGGAGGAGGCGCTGTATGTCTACCACCAGGAATTTGATTGGGGCGGCCGGCATTTCGTCCGCAAGGGGTTCATGTGCCGCATTCGATTGGAGGAATTCGGCGAAGGAAAGATCTATCCCCACGAACAGACCATGTCAGGTCCCAAGGCGGATCGGCTGGCATTGACTAAGGCGTGCCGCGCAAATCTCTCGCCGATTTTCGGTCTGTTTCCCGACAGCGATCAAGCGGCGCAGTCTCCGTTGGAAGCGGCGATCGTGGAATCGACGCCCGTGGAAGCGACCGACCATCTGGGGGTGATCCATCGGCTATGGGTCGTGACCGATCGCGCGGCGATCAACGCAGCCCGCGAAGTTCTTCGGGAGTCGCCGGTATTTATCGCCGACGGCCATCACCGCTATGAGACGGCGCTGAATTATCGCCGGCATCTGGCGGAGAGCGGAAAGCTGGGAGACGAAAACGATCCTGCCAATTTTGTATTGATGATGCTGGTGGGCATGAGCGATCCCGGTTTGGCGATTTTGCCGACGCATCGTCTCGTGAGCGGACTCCCCGATATCACGAGCGAACAGCTCATCGCCGCGCTGGGAGATTACTTTGAAATTGAAGCAGTCGGGACCGGTGCAGCGGCGATGCAGGAGTGTTGGGATTTGATCGATGCCGACGGCGGGCAGGACGTGTTCGGCTTCGGCACGACCGCGGACGACAAATGGGTCTTCGCCCGCCTGACCGACGGCAGCCTGATGGCCCAACTCGCCCCCGATCAAAGCCCAGCTTGGCGGGAATTGGGCGTGAGCGTGCTGCGGAATCTGGTGCTTGAGCATCAGCTCAAAAACAACATCGCCGGTGCCGACCCGCAGTGCACCTATGTGCGACTGTTGGAGGAAGTCTCCGAGGCTCAGAAAGCCGGAACCTGCCAAGTCGCCTGTCTGGTCCCGCCGGCGGGGATGGATCACATACGCGAGATCGCCGGCAATTTCGAGAAGATGCCAGCCAAGAGTACGTACTTCTATCCAAAGTTGCTCAGCGGGCTGTTGATCAATCCGCTGGATCAGTAGCGGCGGCCACGTCGACCGTCGACGGCCGTCGCGCTTCGGAGACGGTCGGTAGCCAAGCAATGACGGCCAGACCGACGCCCCCCAGTGCAATCACTGCGGCAATCCAGGGGACGGGGAGGCCGCCCCAGATGATCGAAGCGGCCAACAGCGCGACGACCAACGCGATCGCGCGGATCTTCACGCGCCGGCGTACGCCGCGGCGCTCGTGCCAATCTCGCAGAATCGGTCCCAGAAACCGCGAGTTGCACAGCCGCTCATTCAGCGACGGCCACGAGCGGAGCAAGCAGTAACTGGTCAACAACAAAAAGGGAGTGGTCGGCAGCCCCGGCAAAAGCACACCGGCGATCCCCAACGCAAAAAACAGGCCCGCACCGGCCAGGTAGAGCATCCGTCGCGGACCGCTGGCGACGGAAATCATTGACTCGGCGGATTGTCGGTTTTGCGGTACCATGTGTCCGCCCAGAAAAGTATTCATTCGGTGCATCTCAAAAGATGCAGCCTGAATCGGTCTCGACTCCGCACCACGGGAATTCTACCGTTGTCGGCTCCTTGAGACAAATCGGCGCGTGCTGCCGGGAAACTTGATTTCGATTGGGCGGGGGTTGCCCTTGGGAGGAAGGCGTGGATTTTGATATCGCCGGCTTGGGGCTGGTCGTAGTGGACCATCAGGTGGTCCTGGACCGATTCCCGGAGCCGGACACGAAAAACGAAATCCACACCGACCGGTTTCAAGTCGGCGGTCCGGTTCCCACGGCATTGGCACTCTTGGCGCGGTTCGGCAAACGGACGACGTTTTTAGGACACTGGGGCGATGATGCCTTCGGCGCCATTATCGAAGCCGACTTTCGAGATGAGGGGATCGACTTTTCCGGCAGTCATCGCCGTGCGGGAATCCGCACCGGTTTTGCACACGCCTGGATAGACGCCCGCACCGGAGAGCGGACGGTCGCCTGCATGCGGACCGAACGACCGCTCTGCCCGGTCGATGTCGACGAAGCGGTTTTGTCACGCTGCGCCGCCCTGCACCTGGACGGCTGGCCGGCGGACGCGGCGCTGCACGCCGCCCGCATCGTGAAACAAAACGGCGGCACGGTTTTCCTCGATAGCGGTTCGCCGAAGCCGGGGATGGAACAATTGATTCCGCTGGTGGACGTCGTGAATTGTCCGCGGGCGTTTTTGCTCAAATACCTGGGGCATGACGACGTCAAACGCGGTGGTCAGCAATTGCTCGGACTCGGTCCTGACATGGTGACGATCACCGATGGGAGTAACGGAGCGACGCTCTTTACCGGGGGCGACATCTTGCGGCAACCGGCATTTCCCGTGGCGGCCGTCGATACGACCGGGGCGGGGGATGTGTTTAGCGGGGCTATGATCTATGCGACGCTGGCCGGTTGGCCGGCGGATCGTTGCCTGAAATTTGCTTCGGCCGCAGCGGCATTGAAGTGCACGAAACTGGGGAACCGCGAAGCGCTGCCGTTGCTGGAGGAGGTGCTACGGTGCTCTACGGTATGAGTATCAATGCCGAGCGTGAGACAACACTGGCGGACAAGCCGGCAGTGGCACCCGTGCGGGGCGAAGATCTAGTCGCGATTTCTCATCACCGGTGAATTGTCGGCTCTGCACGACGGCGGAGCCGTCGGTTTGGAGTTTTTAGGCGATGATGTCTTGGATTGGGCGGCCAAAGTCAATTTCGAGGCGTTTGCGGCCGGGGACGACGAGGCGGCGGGGGTCGAGGCCCAGTTGGTGCAGGACCGTGGCATGAACGTCGGTCACATAGTGCCGGTTGTCGATGGCGTGGAAACCGATGGCGTCTGTGGCGCCGTGGGCGATGCCCCCTTTGATTCCCCCGCCGGCCAGCCAGACGGAAAAGCCGAAGGGGTGATGGTCGCGGCCGTTGCTGTTTTGGGTGCCGGGCGTGCGGCCGAATTCCGTCGCCCAGACGATTAACGTTTCTTCCAACAGTCCTCGTCGCTTGAGGTCTTTGATCAAACCGGCGATCGGTTTGTCGGTCTGCCCGCACAGCTTGGCGTGCCCTTTTTGCAGGTTGCTGTGCGCGTCCCAGGCCCCTGCTCCGCCATTGCTGCCGTGGAAGATCTGCACGAACCGCACGCCCCGCTCAACCAGCCGCGTGGCCGCCAGACATTGCTCGCCGAAGTCCTTGGTCTCCTTCTGATCCAGACCGTAGAGCTGTTGCGTCTCTTGGGTCTCTTCGGAAAACCGCACCACGTCCGGCACGGCGGACTGCATGCGGTAGGCGAGTTCGTACGATTTGATCCGCGCCAACGACGCCTGGTCCTCCGGATACTCGACCGCCGCGGTGCGATTGAGTTGGTTGAGCAGTTCAAACTGCCCGCGCTGTTCCTCGCGATAGACGTCCCCGCCGGGAGCGGCGAACGGCAGCGGGTTTTGAGGATCGACGTTCAACTCCACGCCGTTGTGTGCCGGGCCGAGGTAGCTGGCTCCATGCCCGCGCACGCCGCCGCAACAATCGGCGATCGGCGTGCCCATCACGACGAACTGCGGCAGGTTGTCATTCAGTGAGCCAAGGCCGTAATGCGCCCAGGCACCGATTGTGGGGAACTCCCCTTCCAGGCTGTGCCGGCCGGTGTGGAATTGGTACTGCGCGCCGTGATTGTTGTCGGTGGTCCACATCGAGCGGACAATCGCCATGTCGTCGACGCACTCACCCAGGTGCGGCCACCAATCAGAGATTTCAATTCCCGATTTGCCTCGCTTCTGAAAACCGACTTGCAGCGGATAGAGTTTGTGGCGGATATGCCCGTTGGCGTCGTTGGGGACGACGACCCGCAGGTTATCATCCAGGAATTTAGCCTCCAGGACGTCCTTGTGTGGCGTGTTGCCGATTTCTTCGCCGGCGTATTTATTCAGCTCCGGTTTGGGATCGAAGCTCTCCATATGGCTGGTGCCGCCGATCATGAACAGCCAGATCACGCTTTTGGCCTTGGGGGCAAAGTGCGGCACGCCGGTGGGAGGCGTCCACGCCCCCTGTTCGTCGCCGCGGACGACACCGTCGCGGTGCAACATCGCCGACAGCGCCAAGCCGGTAAAGCCCATCCCCACATCTGCCAAAAACTGCCGCCGCGGGGTCGTTGATTGGCCGTGCATGGTTGGGAGTCCCTCAAGGAATCGGACGCAGGTTTGCCATGAAATTCGAAATCCGAGATTCAAATGACCGAAAGGCTTTGAATTTTGATCATTTGTATTTGCTTAGGATTTCGTGTTTTGTTTTTCGAGTTTAATCCTACCGGATTGTAAAAAAGTCGTTGTGGTTCAGCAGCACTTGTACGAGGTTTTCCCGCGCGCGGAGTGCGGGGTCTTGCGACGGTTTGGTTTTTACCTCTGGACCGGAATCGAAACGGGTCAATTCGCCCGGCGCGGCGAGGAGTTCGGATTGCTTTCGCAAAAACTCCGTGCAGGTCGCCCGCTCTTCGTCGCTGGGTGTCCGGCAGAGGATCTGTTCGAAGGCGGCGGTGATGAAGTTCTCGGTCGACTCGGGCGCCGACGGCTCGCCGGTGGCGGTGGTGAGCGTATTGGCCAGCACGCGTCCCTGCGACAGGGAGAGCGGGCTGTTGACCATGGCCAGGGCCTGTTGCGGCACGATGCTCTCGTTGCGGCGATAACAGTCGTTCACGTTGGCCTGATCGAACAGTTCCAGGTACAACATCTGTTTTTCCTTCCCCGAGCGGAAATAGACACGGCGGCGTAAGTTCGTCTGTCCGTCGGGTTGATCGATCTCCGGTGCCCCGGCGGTCATGTCCAATTTTCCGCAGACGTAGAGCAACGCATCGCGGACCGATTCCGCTTCCAGCCGGCGGGCATTCATCCGCCACAGATAGGTGTTATCGGGATCGACGGCCAAATTGCCCGTCGCATCCCCGACTGTCGAGGACATGCGATACGCGCGGGAGGTGATGATCAGCCGGTGAATGTGCTTCATCGACCAGCCGTGGTCCATCAGCTCGACGGCCAGCCAGTCCAATAGTTCCGGATGTGTGGGCGGTTTGCCGTTCAAACCGAAGTCAAAGACCGACGGCACCAACGCACTGCCGAAATGCCGCAGCCAGATGTGATTAACGGCCACCCGCGCTGCAAGCGGATTGTCTCGATGCGTGATCCACCGCGCCAGCGCGAGCCGGCGGCCGGTGCTGTGCGCGGGATAGACCTCGCCGAACGGAGAGTATCCGCCGTCCGTCTTCTCCCGCGCGGCGACCGCCGTCTCCAAGTCCTTGTTGGCCTTGTCCAAATCCGTTTGGGCTTTTGTGACGGCCTGTTTGGTTTTGTCGTCGTCCGGCTTTTCGGCATCCTTGGCGGTCTGCAGTGCCGACTCGGCTTTGGCGACTTCCCATTGGGCCTTGGCCACGTTCGCCTCCCGCTCTGCCGCAGCGGCTGCCTGGGCTAAGGCCTCGGCATTTTCCGCGGGAGGATCGGCATACCGCGCGCGGTCGGCGGCGATGCGAGCCTGTACGGACTGTAATTGCAACAGCTCATAGGCCACCCGTTTCGCAGCGGCGGCCATGGCCAATGGCGACGGCAGTGTTTCAGGGGGAGGCTGTTGCGCCTCTTCGGCTTTTGCCGTTTGCGTGGCAGCGGTGAGTTGATCGGTCAGTTTCTTCAGCTCCGCTTCAGCATTCCGTAGCGCGGCCCTCGCGTAATTCAAATTCCCTTCCTCAACGTAGTCGCGCAGACCGGGATAGTATTCGCGGGGGGCGAGCTTCACCGGTTGGACCTGCAGCGAGACGGGCGCCAGGCTGGCCGGCACGGCAGCGGTGAGCGGGTTGTCCTTGTCCGGGTGTTTTTCGTTTCCGCGGCGGAAGAGGAACGTGTCGGCCTCAAGGTCCTGATCGAAGACATGGACCAGCCCGTCTTTTTCGGTGTTCAACTGGCCGGGAACCTGATCGGTGCGCACTTGGTGCGGCTCGAAGATGGCGCGGAACTGATAATAATCCCGCTGCAGGATCGGATCGTACATGTGGTCGTGGCACTTGGCGCAGTTCATGGTGATGCCCAGAAACGCCTTGGACGTGTGTTCGACCGTCGCCTCGAGCCAGACGTTGCGATTGAATTTGTACCAGTTACGGACCAAGTAGCCCGTGGCCCGCAAGGTATCGGGATCGCTGGGGGCGATTTCGTCCCCGGCCAGCATTTCCCGCACCATTTGGTCGTAGGGCTTGTCGGCGTTGAGCGACTCGATGATCCAATCCCGCCACCGCCAGATGTGCGGCTGGCTCTCGCGGACCTCGGCCCGGTAGCCGGCCCAATCACTATAACGCCACACGTCCATCCAATGCCGGCCCCAACGTTCGCCGTAGTGCGGACTGGCCAGCAAGCGGTCGACGACCGTTTCGTAGGCGGAGGGCGATTCGTCAGCCAGAAACGCGTGCAGTTCCTCCCGTGTCGGTGGCAATCCGATCAGGTCGAGATATACGCGGCGCAACAGTGTTGCCTTGTCGGTCTCAGGGCGTGCGGCCAGTTGCAACTCTTTGTGCTTGGCGAGAATGAACGCATCGATCGGATTGCCCGAAACCGGCTTTCCGTCAATCTCAGGAACCAGCGGACGCTCGACCGGTTGAAACGACCAATGCAGGCGGGGGTCGGGGGGGATCTCCTCCGTCGCGGGGACTCTTGCACCTTGATTGATCCAGGCGGTGACGACGGCCAGTTCTTCTTCTTCCAGCGGCGTCCCCTCTCCGGCCGGCGGCATCAACGGCGGTTCGTCGCCGTCGGGGCGGATGTATTCGACCAGAATGCTGTCATCAGCACTGCCGGGGGCGATGACCTCGCCGCTGTCGCCGCCTTTAAGGGCCAAGGAACCCGCGTCCAATCGCAGTCCGCCGCGTTGGCGCAGTGCGCCGTGGCATTGGGCGCAGTGAGCGGCCAGGATCGGCTTTACGTCCCGCGCGAAATCGACCGGGCGTGCCGCATCGCCGTTCTCGTCCGCGCATGCCGTCCCGCCTGCGACACACAGCATGACGGCCGTTGGCAGCAGTAGGGAATGGACTATTAGACTTTGGCCGCGCATCATTCTTCTCCCTCAAACCCATCAACAGAATAACATATTTGCGGCAAGGTTTGAAGAATTCGGCCCGGACCGCATCGGGGGGGAAACGACGGTGACGTCAATCGACGGCCAGGTCGTCGTCACGAATGTCGGTGAGAAACATACAACCGGGGCTGTGGGTGATGGCCAGCGGCGGCTTGGCCGCCATGATCACCGATTGCGGCGTGACGCCGCAGGCCCAAAAGACGGGGAGTTCGCCGGCGCGGATCTCCACCGCGTCGCCAAAGTCGGGGTGATCAATATCGGTGATGCCGATCTCTTCCGGAAACCCCAGATGAACCGGCGCACCGTGCATCGTGGGATACTTGGCGGTGATCTGTATAGCGGCAATTGTATCGGCGGGCTTCAAGGGACGCATGGAAACGACCAATGGTCCGTGAAACGTGCCGCTTGGAGCGCAGGGGATATTCGTGCGATACATCGGCACGTTCCGCCGTTGCTCGATGTGCCGTACCGGAATGCCGGCCCTCAATAAGGCCGCTTCAAACGTGAACGAACAGCCGAGTAAAAAGCCGACCAGATCGTCGCGCCAATAGTTCGACATGTCGGTTGGTTCGTCGACCAATTCACCGTCACGCCAGACGCGGTAACGGGGCAAGTCGGTCCGTAGGTCGGCCGTGGGAGCGGTTTTTTCTGGGACGGGGCTTCCAGGTGACGTCACGTCCAACAGCGGGCAGGCTTGGGCGTTGAGCCGGCAGAACTCTTCAAAATCGCCGGCCAAGTCACGAGGAAGAATCGCGAGGTTGGCCTGCGCGAAACCGGGGGCTAAGCCGGAGGTTTGTCCCGTGAACTCACCGCGGCGAGCCGCGAGTCTTACTTCTTCGCCGGTTTGCAGAGCAAGTTTGTTGGACACGTCAGACCCTCCGCTCGCGTACAACGGAGCAAGATTGTATTTGCGTCGCCCCAACTCAGGGTGCCACTGGCGGCTCGCCCGCCAGTGCCGTAATAGGTTGGACTTTCCCTGAGCAGGCACGTCAATCCACGTGCGCACTGGCGGGCAAGCCGCCAGTGGCACCCGCGCAGTCACTTGTTAGATGTTTAGGAGAATTGTCGTGCCTAGGTGATTTTGAGATTGTGCAGTCAGGTCAATCGCGCTGGGGCCGCGGTGGGTTGGCCCAATGGCCGCTAGTATCGCGGCCGCTGACGACCACTCCCTTTTGATTCCAGTTCTCGCCGGCACGGACGTCGGGCGTGCAGTATCGCAGCGTCAATCCACACCGCCGCCGGTCCGATTCGTTGGCCTGCGAGCCGTGCAGCAACAAATCGGAATGCAGCGAAATCTCGCCCGCTTCAAGCTCCACGGGAACCGCGTCGCCGAATTGCTCGACATCTTTGATCGTTTGGTTGAGGACGTTCCCCTCGGCTTCGTCGCTGGTTTCGTAATCGATGTGCCCATGTGTGTGCGAGCCGGGGATGAACCACATGCAGGCGTTTTCCACGTCGGCATCGTCAATCGCCAACCAGACGGTTACGGTTTTGGAGGAGGAGAGCGGCCAGTAGCTGGAGTCCTGGTGCCACGCGACCGACTTGCCGTCGTGCGGCATTTTGCAGAAGTAGTGGGATCCCCAGCCGATCACGTCCTCGCCCAGCAGGTCCTTGACGCAGGCGACGATTTTCGGATGGCTGAGCAGGTCGTAGACCTTGCCGTAGGTCAAATGGGCGGTGCTGATCGAATAGCTATCGCCGCCGGCGGCCGTGACTTCTTCCAGCAGCTGGTCAAAATACCGCCGGTGCTCGACCATCTCCGCCTGGCTAAAAATACGGACGCCCTTGACGTAACCGTGGGAGTTGTAATGTGCGACCTGCTGCGAAGAGAGTGTCTGCGGATCGGTGACCGGGCTGGGATGGAACCGCAAGTCACGCTGCATCGCGTCGAGTTCTTGTTGGTCGGGGGTGATTTTGAACATGCGTGGAAGTTGACCCTCGTCGGGGCAATTTATGGAGGACGGACCGGACCGCGTCGGCGAGCACTTTCCGACGCCCGCGCGACGCATAGAAACAGCGAACTTTTGCGAGACGATCATTGTCTCAAGTGGGGAACCGTGTGGCAATCGCGGTGCAGAGAATGCCCGCCGTGCCCCGTAGAATCGGCACAATTTCGCGCACTGATCATCACAATCGGCCGCGGTTTTTCGCCGGGGTTTGAATCTCAAACGCGACTATTGACGGCGGCAGATTTGCTGCCTAAACTCGCAATCAGCTTTCGCAAACGTGTGGTGTCTGTAGCTCAGTTGGTTAGAGCGCCGGATTGTGGTTCCGGAGGTCGCCGGTTCGATTCCGGTCAGACACCCTCTCTTATTCGATCGTGCTTTTGCCCCGTCCAGCAAGCACCGCTCCCCAGCTCGCCTCGGCAATTCTTCGGTGTGGACGGACCTCGCGAATCCTTCCCCATCTCGATTTGTGGCCTCCCTCTTCTTTTCACCGCAGTAGCGGCACTGCTTGACAAACGGATGGCGCACGTCGAGCATACACGAGAACTCACAGCCGTCCGCATTCTGTCAGGACAATTTTATGCAACTTACCGACAAAGTGATCGTCGTCACCGGGGGGGGAGACGGCATTGGAAAAGCGCTCTGCTTGCGATTCGCGCAGGAAAAGCCCTACGGGATTGTCGTCGCGGATCTCAATCTCGCCGCCGCGACCGCCGTGGCGGAGGAGGTCGGCGGTTTGCCGGTGGAGTGCAACGTGGCCGATGAGTCCCAAATCGTGCGGCTTGTTGAGGCGTCCCATGAAAAGTACGGCCGGATCGACGTTTTTTGTTCCAACGCGGGCATCGCCTTCGGCGGGGGCGTCGATGCGACAAACGCACAGTGGCAATCGATCTGGGACATCAATCTGATGTCGCACGTGTACGCGGCACGGGCGGTTTTGCCGCAAATGATCGCGCGGGGTAGTGGTTACCTACTGCAGACCGCATCGGCGGCGGGACTGCTGACGCAGATCGGCTCAGCCCCGTATGCGGTCACCAAGCATGCAGCAGTCGCGCTGGCCGAATGGCTGGCGATGACGCACGCCGACGACGGCATCAAGGTCTCCTGCCTGTGTCCGCTGGGCGTGCGGACGAAGATGCTGGAGGAATCCGGAGAGATCCGCCCTTTATTGGAGTCCGACGCACTCGGCCCTGGGGAGGTCGCCGAAGCGGTCGTCCGCGGAATGGCGGCGGAGCAGTTCTTGATATTGCCGCACGAGAACGTGCGGACTTACCTGCAACACAAAACCGACGATCCGGATCGTTGGTTGCGAGGTATGTCCCGCTTGCGGCAGACGATGTTCGAAACGGCTGGCGATTGACTTCCTCGCATTTCAATCGACGTAGACAAACTCGTTCAGATTAAACATCACGAGGCAAAAGTCGGTCAACGCATCCGTTTTGAAACGATCGGAATTGTCGGGCGGCTGGCGGCCGTCGGACCGCGTAGCGGCGTTCCGCGATTCCTGCCGCAGCTTTTCTGCGTCCGCCTCTAAGAACTGCATGCTCGCTGCCAGTTCCACGTCGTTGGGAAGTCGGCCCAACACACGGCGATAACAGGCCGTGACCTGCTCAGAGGGACTCGATCCGGCTTTCTTCGCGACCCGCGACGCCAAGTATTTTGCCTCAGTCAATGAAAACTTGGAATTGAGCAACGTGAGCGCTTGCGGCGCAATCGTCGATTCATCTCGCCGGGGACAACTTTGGTTTGTGTCGGGTCGGTCGAAGACCTCGAAGATCGGATAGCGCAGATTGCGGCGGACGAAAAGATAGATACTGCGGCGGCGGTGCTCGTCGGCGTCAGGTGTGACCGGCCATTGATTTTTTAGCAACGTGGTCAGCAACTCCTCCGGGAGGGGCGGTCGCACGCCCGGTCCGCCTTGCGTGCGATTCAACTCGCCCGACGCGGCCAACATGGCGTCGCGGATCGCTTCGCCTGACAAGCGTCGGCGGTTCATCCGCGACAACAACTGGTTTTCCGGATCTTCGGCGATCGATCGGCGCCAAATCTCGCGGCTCGATTCGTCAGGGTGGCTGGCCTGACGGTAAGTGGAGGAAGTGACCATCAACCGGTGCAGGCGTTTCAGGCTCCACCCCATCTTGGGGAATTCGCTTGCGAGCCAGTCGAGCAATTCCGCGTGCGTAGGAGGCTCCCCCATGATGCCGAAGTCGCTTGGCGTACGAACCAGGCCGTGGGCGAAGTGGTGCTGCCAAATACGGTTGACGATCACCCGCGTCGCCAAGGGATGATCGGGGCGCGTCAGCCAATCAGCCAAGGCGGTGCGACGTCCGGATGAGTTGACGCGATTGGGATGCGGTTCGACGGTTTGACCGTCGGCATTCACCACCCGCAAAAACGCCGGCACGACCTCTGGCCCCGGCCGCTGAAAGTCCCCGCGAATGTGCAGAAAGCTTTTCGGCGGTTCTCCGGGGGCGTCTCGCGCCACCCTGCCCTGCGGCAAATCCTTCGCCGTGCTTTTCTGTGCGTCCTGCGCATCGGCAGGTTCGGTCATGCTCGATAGCGGGCGATCCTTGAACAACTCCAGCGGATCAAAGAATGCACGCAGACGATAGAAATCATGTTGGCTGATGGGGTCGTATTTGTGGGCATGACATTTCGCACAGCCGACCTGCAGTCCCAAAAAGATGGCACCGACGGTACCCGTCATGTCATTGAGAAACGTGTCGCGGCGCTCGATCTGCGAATTGATGTCGGGCATATCCGGCCCGCACAACAGGAACCCCGTGGCAATCCAGGCGTCGGGGTCGTCCGGCGCGATTTCGTCCCCCGCGATTTGCAGGCGGACAAATTGATCGTACGGCAGGTCGCGATTGAGCGCGTCGATCACCCAATCGCGGTACCGCCAGGCGTTCGGTCGGACTTTGTCATGTTCGAATCCATCGGTCTCGGCAAACCGCGCGAGGTCGAGCCAATGTTGCGCCCAACGTTCTCCGTAAGCGGGCGAGGCCAGCAACCGGTTGACCAGTTGCTCGTACGCGTCGTCCGCCGAGTCGCTCAGAAATTGGTCGATCTCTTTTGGGGTCGGCGGCAATCCCGTCAGGTCGAACGTGACGCGGCGGATCAACGTCCTGCGGTCGGCTGGGGGCATCGGCGACAGCCCGGCCGACTTGAGGGAGGCGAGAATGAAGTGGTCGATTGGATTCGTGGCCCAACCGTTGTCGTCGACGGCGGGAACGTCCGGGCGGCCCAGCGGCTGAAAGGCCCAATGATCGCGGTCCCCGGAGGTGATGGGGGCTTCCTCGATCACGGTTTCTTGGGGATCATCCGCGGCGGGGACGGATTGCACGAACAGACTCAACAACAGGCCCATTGCAAGGGCAACCGTCCGCTGCAATCCTTCTCGTGCGGGGAGTTGCATCAGGCCAAAATCTCCTTAACCACGCGCCCAGCGACGTCAGTGAGCCGTTCGTCGCGACCGTTGTGGAAATACGTCAGCAATTCGTGGTCCATACCGAGCAGATGCAAAATCGTGGCATGCAGATCGTGAATGTGGACTTTGTTTTCGACCGCGCGCAAGCCGATCGCATCGGTGCGGCCGTAGGTCATGCCGCCGCGGACCCCTCCGCCGGCCAGCCAGACGGAATAGCCCCAAGGATTGTGATCCCGTCCGGTCCCCTGCTCGCTCATCGGCATGCGGCCGAATTCGCCGCCCCAGATCACGAGCGTATCGTCCAGCAAGCCGCGTCGCCGCAGATCGGTCAGCAATCCCGCTACCGGTTTGTCGGTGCGGCGACAATACGTACCGTGGTTTTTTTCGACGTTGTTGTGCGCGTCCCAACCGTTGGTATCGCCCGAGTACAATTGCACAAACCGGACACCGGCTTCGACCATCCGCCGGGCAAGCAAGCACCGCACGCCGAATTCATTGGTCTCTTTCTCGCCGATTCCATACAACTGCAAAGTCTCCGCCGTTTCGCGGCCGATGTCGACCAGTTCGGGGGCCGTCGCCTGCATGCGGTAGGCGAGTTCATAGGACTCCACACGGGCCGCCAATTGGCCGTCGAAGTCGCGCTGCTGGAGATGGTGCCGATTGAGCGTCCTCAGCAAATCTAACGCTCGGACTTGTTGTTGCGGCGAGATTTCGGGTTGCGGACGCAAATTGAGAATCGGATTCTTACCGGGCCGCATCGTGGTTCCCTGATACGAGGCCGGTAAATATCCGTTGCCCCACGCCGGCGGTCCCCCTTTGACACCGCCACCTGGATCGGGCAGGACAACAAACGCGGGCATGTTACGGTTCTCAGTCCCCAACCCGTAGCTGACCCAACTTCCCAGACTCGGGCGGCCCATCAATATGCTGCCGGTGTTCATCTGATAGACCGATTGCGGATGATTTACGCTGTCGCCGTGACAGCCTCGCAACACGCAGATTTCGTCGGCGCAGCGGGCGATGTGCGGCAGAAATTCGCTGATCTCGACACCGGAGTCTCCCCGCGGCCGAAACGGCTTCAGCGGCGCTAGCAGCGGATTGGCGGCCACGTTGCGGCGGGTTTGCACTTTGCCAAAGCTTTCCGGCAGCGGCTGGCCGGCATATTTACTGAGGTCCGGTTTGGGGTCAAACAAATCGATGTGGCTGGGTCCGCCGTGCATGAACAGGTAGATCACGCGGCGAGCCCGCGGTCGAAAATGCGGTTTCAGCGCCGCCGACGTGTGTGTTTCAGTCGCGTCCGAGGCGCGGCAGGGATTCAGCAGGTTTTGTCCGTCCAGGAGCGAGGCCAATGCCAACGCGCCGAGACCACCTCCGGCGCGCAGTAGAAAATCGCGCCGCGTCGTGCCGCTGGGAAAGTGGGTGCGTCCCGGGACCGCAGAGAATTGGACTGGTTGCGGAGGCATGGCATCGATTACCTTAGGGCTGCGTAAAATCGCCTCCTCGATTATGCCGGAATTTCGAAGAGAATGAAAGTTTTCGATTGTGCCATATCCCGCTCGGCTATGTATGATCGAATGAGGATGCCGACGTCGCCAACTGGCGTCGTATCGAACTGATGCCGTCAAGCAAGGAGCCGAGTCCTATGACACGTATCGCCCCCGAGGACACCGGATCGGATTCTGGAGTGAAGCAGATCAATGCGGCCCGCCAGGGAGACGAGTCCGCGCTGGGAGCGGCGCTGGAAGGATGCCGCGCCTATTTGAAGCAGATTGCCAAGGAGGAACTGGGGCGCGACCTTCAAGCCAAGGAAGACGCTTCGGATTTGGTACAGGCGACTTTGCTCAAGGCGCAACACAAATTCCGCGATTTTCAGGGGCAGGACCGAGACGCACTGCGGCTTTGGCTGCGGCAGAGCTTGATCAACACGCTCAGAGACCTCTTCCGCAAGTACCAAGGCGGCAGCCAACGCAGCATCGCGAAAGAAGTCCGCCTGGACGGGAGTTCGAATATTCAGCGATCCGAAGGCTTAGTCGCCGCCGATCCCACGCCGAGCAAGATCGTGATGGAAGTCGAACGCGAAGAGGCATTGAAGAACGCGTTGACCCACCTGCCCGACGACCAGCGCCGCGTCATCTATCTGCGGTCGCGCAAACATCTCGGCTTTCCGGAAATCGGCAAGATCATGAACCGCTCTCCCGATGCCGCGCGACTTTTGTGGTATCGCGCCGTCGAGCGCCTCGCCGTAGAACTGCGGCAAGAATGAGGAGCCGAGAACGCGTCCCGCGGTAAGGGTAACAGCGGGTTTCAAGGCCCGTTGACGTGTCGCCCACGTGCCCGGCAATGTTTACGATTCTCGGAACGGGCGCAACCGGGAATTGAAACAGCTTCTAGTCGATCGGAAGCCTGGGCAGCGAAAATCCGATCCGCGTTCCGTTATCGACTTCGCTTTCCAGGACCATTTTTCCATGGTGTTGGTCAATGATCGACCGGCACAAACCTAGCCCGATACCCAGTCCGTTGGCCTTCGTGGTGTAAAACGGCTCGAACACCAACAATTGTGTGTCCGCCGGAATCCCCGGTCCGGTGTCGGAGACCGTCAATTGCACATAATCATCCCCGTCGGCGGTTGTCTCCACGCACAAATTGCGCTTGCCATGATGATCAGCCAGGGCTTCGATCGCGTTCAGTAGAAGATTGATCACGACCTGCGATAACTGCGTTTGATCGGCCAAGACCTGCGGTGAAGATGGGTCCAGGTTCAGCGAAATCTTGACCCGTTCGTCTTCGGCCTGTAGCCGAACGAAATCGACGCCCTGCTGAACTGTCTGATTCAGGTCCAGCAACTCAAGGTTGGGGGCCTGTTTCTTGCTAAAATTACGGGCGCGACGCGTGATCTGGTTGGCCTGAACCGCGGTCGCTGCAATTTCCTTCAACAGCGACTTAAGTTCCTCGGGACTGATTCGGTCGTTCTCCAGCCGGTGCACGCATCCATTGGCATAATTGGCAATGACCGTGAGCCGTTGTTGGATTTCATGGGCCAATCCTGCGGCCAATTCTCCCATGGCGGCCAGACGGTGTGCATGTTCCAGATTTTCGGGCACGGCCGGGCACTCCGTTTTCGGAATAGTGGCTAACATGATCAGGTTCCTATGGGTGACTGAGAAAATAGCTCAAGGCGACAGCCTTTCGCGACAATCAACAACCCGATCGAGTGCCCGCCTCTCGATGTTCGTATTGTCCGAACGGCAACCCGACGGCGATAACCGTCAACCGACCGCACGGCGTCATTGCGAGCGAATAAGTAAAACCCAGTGGTTTTTACTATCCGCCCGTTTAACCAGACGCATTTTGGTGCAGATTCGTACGGGGAATTCCCTACTCAGCGACCAAAAAAGTTGGTTTACCCTACGCAAACAATCCACTACTTCCATAGGAGTAGGGACTTACAACTATTATCTAGTTGTCTGAGTATTTGCCGGACGGCTGGCAAAGCGTGGCGATTGAAATCCCGGTGGCGACTGAGACATTCAGCGACGTGACGCGGCCGCGGGGAGTCAACCTGCAGACCGCATCGCATTTTTCGAGCGTCTTGCGCCGCAGCCCCTTCTCCTCATTCCCCACGACCAATAACCAGGGTCGATCCCGGTCGATTTCCGTCAGATCGGTCGCAGCATGCTCCGACGTGCCCAGCACCCACAAACCGGATGTTTTCGCCGCCTCTAAGGTTCGGCCGAGATTGGTCTCCAGGGCGAAGGGCACGTCGTCCAGTCCCCCGGAGGCGACGTCATAGACCGTGGAATTCAGCGGCGCTGAGCGGTCCTTGGTGACCACGATGCCTTGGACGCCAAAAAACGCCGCGGAGCGGAAAATTGCCCCCACGTTGTGGGGATCCTGCAGGCAATCGAGCGCCAACCACACCCCGCGTCCGTCATCCCGCTCTTCGGCATCGGCAAACAATTTCTGGATTTCGACCGGCTGGCGAGGTTTGAGAATCGCTTCCCCTGCTCCGCTGCGGCCCCCCGTTTGTGGCCCGCCTCCTTTTTGGCGGCGGCGGGATTCGCTGCGTTCCGCTCCAAGCATGACAGGGATCCGCTGCGCCTCCGCGAGATGGACCACATCTCCCCATGCACCGGGGGGGCGGCCGGCGGTGATGCGGACTTCGCTGACGTCCTGCGGGCGCGTTTCCAGTGCGGCCAGAATGCTATGAGGATTTCGCAGGTGTAACGGCACGGGTTCGCCTTGGGTGTTGCAGAAAGGGATTGGGGGGAACGCCGGATAGTAGCTGATTCTCGTTGCAATTTCACCCGGCGATTGTCAAATTGTAGTGTGATTGGCATCAGCAATCTCGGGTATGCGAATATTCAGCGCCGGATGCCTGATTGGAAATTCAACGTTCATGTCCAGTCCATGGCTCGCCCCCAGAGGAGACAGATCATGGTACTTCCGCCGCCCGATGACGCGCCGTTGGAATCGCTTGAGGAATGGGATGACGACGTTCGCCGCCGTTATCCGGAACCGGATCAACCGGCCGCGGCGCAATCGTTAGCGGGCGGCGCGAAGTCACATCAGTTTCGCAACTACGACGAAGGGACCCGCGACGGGGTGCGCGAGTTCTACCGGCAAAACCACCGCTTCCAGACGCTCGACTTCGTGCGGAACACGCGCGCCAAATACCTTCCGCTGCGACAGCGGAAGATGGGCATTTGGGAAGCGATGCGGCGGCTGTCGGAGATCGTCGACGACAGTGATCCCGATACCGAGGTTCCGCAGATTGAACACGCGATTCAATCGGCCGAGGGCATCCGCAAGGATGGGCATCCAGATTGGTTTGTCATAACTGGTCTGATCCACGATTTGGGCAAGGTGTTATGCCTGTTTGGCGAACAACAATGGGCGGTTGTGGGCGACACGTTCCCGGTAGGTTGCGCGTTCTCGGACAAGATCGTGTTGTCGGAGTTTTTCGCCGAAAACAGCGACGCGACGGTGCCCGAGTATCAGACCGCGTGCGGGATCTACGAAGAAGGGAGCGGATTGGATCAGGTGCTGATGTCCTGGGGGCACGACGAATACCTGTACCATGTGGTCCGCGATTACCTGCCGACCGAAGCGCTGTATATGATCCGTTACCACTCGTTCTACGCGGCGCACCGGGAGCGGGCGTATGATCACTTGATGGACGATCTGGACCGCGAGATGTTCCGCTGGGTTCGCAAATTTAACCGTTACGACCTATATACGAAGACGGATGAACGGCCGGATCTGGGCCATTTGCTGCCTTATTACGAAGATCTGGTCTCCCAATACTTCCCCGCTGAGTTGCAGTGGTAATTCAGTAATCGGACGCGGCCGAGACGTTGTGGCGGTAATTTTGCGGAAGTCGTGCCTGCCGTTGGAGTTGGGGTGTCTCGAAACGGTCGAGTGCTCTTGACAGATGACGTCGTGTTGATTAGGCTAAATGTCGCATCAAGAATTGTTGAAGTGTTCTAAACCCCGGGAACACGACGATGTAAGGACTG